>CAIPSZ010000167.1 GCA_903867845.1 Candidatus Kerfeldbacteria bacterium
CCACAATGACCGATAAAAGGTGGCAGCAACAAGAAATTCAATTGCTACAGGATATTCGACTTAATACAAAAAACGTTCGGTAGCCTCATTATTCAGTATGAGGATTCATTCTGTCAGATTGTAAATTATGCCTGACGTCCAAACTTACCACTGTCGCGATTGCGGGCATGATGGCCCCGCCACCACTGATGACAAAGACCGACCGCAGGGTTCGGAGCTGCTCACCAAGTACTCCACCTTTCTTGGTCCACGGGCGTTGAAGTTTGCAAATACACTGACCGAACCTACCAAGCGATGCGAGCAGTGCAAAAGTAAGAAGCTCACGCGCATCGCAACGAGCGCGTAGGTTCCTATACGCTCCGTGGAATGAAGCGGGTGTATTCGGTGTATAGTACATGTATCGTTACTAAGTACTTCCGTATGCGCAAACCACTTCTTCCCCTCATCATTCTCCTGGTCGTCGTTGGCATTAGCGTCGGAATATACTGGTTTACTCAAGTACGAACGACGAATACTCCAGTGCAGCCAAACACGAATACGCGATTGATGAGCATAGCGCCGCGCACTGGCGCAGCCTTTGGCTTACTCGAGAATTCCAAGCAAACGAGCGCGCCGGTGACTACCCCATCCAGCGCCGTGGCAACAGATGCAAAAATTGCGAATCCCGGCACTGGCATCGCTCCCGACCAAGCAACTACGTACGTCTACGACTACACGGGCGCAACCTTTACCCTGCCGACGATTCCGGTACTCAAACGCGACCCCGGCTTTAGCACGAGTCAGCTATCTTCGCTCTTGCAGGGTGTGAACGTCGATCTCCTTTCGCTCGGCGCCCTCACGAACGCGCATGTGCAGCAGTTCTCCGTGAGTGAAGATAAAACTAACGGGTATACCGTGAATGTTGACGCGAACGACGGTTCAGTGAGCATGTACCAAACCACGAGCACAGGTGGAATTATACCTATGAAAGCGCTTGCCATTCCTTCTACCAATACGGCCGCGACAAATGCGCCCGCAACGCTTCCGAGTGATGCGGAACTCATTCAAGTAGCCAATGCATTCCTCACCACGTACGGCATCTCGCACGCGGACTACGGTACGCCGGTTGTAGACACGTCATTCTTCCCGTATGGCGTACTGACAGCAAACACGAAATTCCCCGCACCTCCGACGGTGACTGTAACGTACCCGCTGGTCGTGAATAACACGCCGGTTGTCTCTGAGCCAGGATACGCCGTTGGTCTTTCGGTAAGTATCGATACCGCTACACAACAAGTGATGGGCGTGAATAATTTACGAACCCTCAACTACGAATCGTCGCAGTACGCGTTGACCGAAGACGTGCAGAAAGTGCTGGATGTTGCCAAGCAGGGTGGCATGTACGGCATTAGTACGCCGGCGATTGCCCCGCTCACAACGAATGTGAAGACGAATACCGTTCACATTCAGCTGGGCACACCGACGGTTGGGTACATTTCCTCCTACTACCAGCTTGATGCGACGAGTGCAGAGTATTTGGTGCCAGCAATGGTCTTCCCTATCATGAATGTCCCGAGTGGAACGCAACTCTACCGGAACGCCGTGGTCGTTCCGCTGGTGCAGGAGCTCATTAGCCCAACGACGGTCAGCCAACCTGCTGGCTCCACCGCCTCCGGTTCAGCAACCTCAGCAGCGCCATCCGCACAGTAGCATAGAAAAAACCGCCATCCTCATGGGTGACGGTTTTTAGGAAAGGAACACGCGGAGACTACGACTCCGAGATTCATGGCGGAGGCGATTAATTGCCTTCTCTTTGATTTGGCGTACGCGTTCTCGGGTGAGGGAGAAACGCTCGCCAATTTCTTCCAAGGTCAGCGCCTTTTCATGGTTGAGGTTAAAGTACAGCGTGATGACCTCTGCTTCTCGTGCGGTGAGCGTGCAGAGTACGCGTTCGATTTCTAAGCGAAGGTCCTTGGCTTCAAGTTCGGCATCTGGGCGTAGCACCTGCTCATCCTCGAGAGTATCAAGGAGCGTACTGTCATCGTTGGGCCCGTATTTCGCGTCCAAAGATCGGTGCCAATTCTGGATGCTCGCTGTTGTGCGAGCTTCAGCAGGACTAAATCCTATCTCTTTCCCAACCTCTTCGGGTGTCGGCTTTCGTCCAGCTTTTTGCTCGAGGCGGGATGATGTCTTGCCCATTTTATTGAGCGCGGTTACCTGGTTGACGGGTATCCGGACAATCCGACTCTGCTCAGCGAGTGCCAGCTTGATCGCCTGCCGAATCCACCAGACAGCGTAACTAATGAACTTGAATCCACGGGTTTCATCAAACCGTTTGGCGGCTTTGGTTATCCCGATGTTTCCTTCGTTAATAAGGTCGACAAGCGATAAGCCTTGGTTCTGGTACTGCTTTGCCACGGTCACGACGAAGCGCAAGTTTGCTTCCACCAGTTTTTTCTCGGCTTTTTTGTCGCCCAGCTTAATCCGTCGGGCAAGGCGTATTTCCTCTTCTGCAGAGATGAGGGGGATTTTCGCAATGTCGCGCAGGTAGATATCCAGTGAGTGATCCTCGGGAGAGTGGCCGTGGAAATTCTCCCGCGATCGCATGTTCGGTAGATTGCTCACGCAACTCACCTCCTCGCAAATTGGTAAAGGGTTTATGTTCGTGTTTACTAGCGGATGACTATACCAGGGTGGTATGTGGATGTCAAAAGCGCAAGGATTCATTGACGAATAGCCACATTCATCATACACTGCGCTCGCAATCACTGCGTTTGCAGGGTTTCGGACACACCGGGGTGGCCATGGTGTAGTGGTAACACAGAGGCTTGTGGAGCCTTTATCTCGGGTTCGATCCCCGATGGCCACCCCAGTGCGTCTGACGAATGCATGACCGACGCATCGTCGAATTGCGCGTTTTCGGGTACAATAGAACTACCTATGGCAGATTTTGCCGCCCTTCCTGCAAGTGTTCAGAAACTCGTCCAGACCTACGAGCAGCCGTTGCCAAACCTGGAAGCGCTGCCCGGCATGCCGCGGATCAAGCTGAACGAGGTCATTAGTAAAGTTGCGTACTTCTACGAGAAGATTCGCAACTCCATTGACTTCCGCGAAGAGCACCAGCTGCGGCGCTACGCCATCGAGCGCATTTTGCGTCGGCGCTACTTGGTGGAAACGCGAACGGTCATAGACGCGCGCTTGCTCATCAACGAGCTCATTCGCGCCCGGTACTTGCCCAATGACGCGCTCCCCGCGACGATTGTCCCCATTATCCAGAACTACATTGACCGGTACATGTCGCTCATGGACCACTTGAAGTTGACGCGCGTCGATCCTGACGACCGGCGGATGATTGGCTGGATTCTGAGCGTGGCATCCGCGGATATTGAAGAACGCTTGAGCCCGACGACGCGGGAGGACGCCCTGGTGGAAGTGATGTACGGGACGCTTCGGACCGACCTCGTCCTGCCCGAAGAAATTCCAGCTGGCCAAGAGCAAGATGTGCTCGTCTACCTAGCGATTCACCGCGCCCTGGTGAAGAGTGATGACGCCATGCTGCGCTACCACCTGTTCCGCTGGGCGTACCCGCAGTGGGCTACTCCCAACCACGCCGTAACAGAAGACGTACGCGAGCACTTCCCCAAACTCGTCCAGACCATTGAGCAGCGCTTGCAGCACCCGCTTTCCGAACGCCTGCTCGTCATTTGCCGGCGGTACACCATTCCGTTCCTGGCTATGGCCGATGTGTTCCAGTCAGAACCGACAGCCATCCGAACCCTGATCGCAAATCCCGTCGCGATGGATGAAGCGGTGACGAAGGCGATGAACACCCGCGTGAAGACCGCGCGCACGCGCTTGCGCCGGACGACCGTGCGTAGCGTCATCTACATCTTCATCACAAAGATGATGCTGGCGCTCGTCATCGAATTGCCGTACGAAGTGTTCGTCTTGCGGTTAAGCCACTTCACGCCGGTGCTCGTCAATGCCATCTTCCACCCGTTGCTCATGATTATCATTGGCACGTCGGTCATTATTCCAGGCAAGGAGAATACGGCAAAAGTTGTCGAAGCCGTTCACGAAATACTCTCACCAACTGCGCCGCGGGTGATTTTTGGCAAACGCTTGCGGCCCCGCCCGCGTTCGGGGGTCCGCACCTTCGTCTTCAACTTCTTTTACCTCGCCTCTTTCGTTTTGGTTTTCGGTGCCATAGTATGGTTCCTCACGCAATTCAACTTCAACTGGGTGTCCATTGTGTTCTTCCTCTTCTTCCTCTCGGTCATTAGCTTGTTTGGCATGCGCGTACGCCAAGTGGTGCGGGAGCTCACCATCATGCAGCGACGAGAGAACCTCTTCTTGCTCCTCCTCTCCTTCTTCTCGTTACCCTTCCTACGTACCGGCCAGTGGTTGAGCTCCAAGATTCCAAAGATTAACCTTTTCGTCTTCCTCCTGGATTTCATCATTGAAGCACCGTTCAAGATTTTCGTGGAAG
>CAIPSZ010000168.1 GCA_903867845.1 Candidatus Kerfeldbacteria bacterium
ACTTTTTCTTTGGTTGCCATCCTTGTAAACATCGATGTACATGCTCGTACGGATGATCTTGTAGCGGCGCGTGGGTTGACAGCATGTCCAGACAATGCTAGTTTTCTCCAATTCGAGAACAACAGAATAACGAGAAGAAACAAGGAGAAAGTGATGAGCGAGAGTAAGTTTTTAGGTGCAGATTCGTCCTCTGACATTGACGTGCGGAGTAGTGGTGACCCAACACATCCTACTTCGATTACGGTGGTGACCCAGTACGCGCGCTTCACTAGCAATATCCAAATGTCGGTCACCGGCCAGGCCGAGCGCTGGAGCACGCTCGAGACCCTACCGGCATTCGAGGTCGCCATGCTGATAAAGAACGGCGGCCAACTGCATGTCCAGCTCATGCAGAAGATACGCAAGCAGGGTGAGAACTGGCGCACGAAGCTTCCCGGTGGCTACCTTCATGGGCCCATAGAAGAATATGCCCAGAAGAAAATCCTCGCCGATACCGGTCTCCAGTTCGATTTTCAGCGCTGTAAGGAATTACCTCCGGTCATCGGACATGCCGAGATCATTACGCCTATCCGACTTTTCTACACTTTCCAGTGGGAGGTGGTAGGCAAACCTCGTCAGGGCGTGCGTCTGCTGCAGCTCCCACTCCAGTCTGCCATCGAAATGTCCGCTTGTGGCGAAATTGAAAACGATAGTTCCTTTGCTGTGTTGATGCGGCTGTGGTACCTCCACACCACCGACCAGTTGTGAAAAGAAGGGAGCGCTGCCGCGCTCCCTGTTTTCGTAGTGCAATATAGTAATCCCGCTTGAAGATAAGCCTGTGTAATACGTATAGTTGCGTGTCGCCAACGCAGGAGGAGCGCCTGACAATCACTCACAACAAATGCGGGCGTGGCACCTCTTCGAACGTATGCTGATGCCGGAGGAAATTATTGAGTAGCGAACGGAGTAAACCCTTGCTCACGCAAGTGTGTAATGGGTAAGAAGAGTGGCTGTGGCAGAACCGCTAGATCGCACCCATCGTTGTTTTGAAGAGCCAACCTTTTCCTGGTAGGCTTTTCTCTATACCTTGAATGAAGCGATGGTCTGCATCACGTCGGTGACGAATAGTTTTCCAACATCACCCTTAAGTGGCTGCCTGTGCGGCGAAATTGGTACGCCAATGGTTACGCGTACCGCGTGCAGGCGCCATGGCGTAAACGTTTCGGTGAACTTCCACACTAAATCGCTGCCCTCAATACGGACCGGAACGATGGGTACATTGGCCTGCTGGGCGATAATCGCCAGCCCAGTGTGGATCTCATCCCGACGTAAGCCGGGGTAAATATCCCCTTCTGGAAAAATCCCAATAATCCCTCCAGCGACAAGTTGTCTCGTACATTCCGCAATACTCCCAGGGCCAGTGGGGATGGATTGTCCAAGATGGCGGACGATGAGCTCGTTGTACAGCCGCATGAATCCCCACCGGCGTTTGAATAGGTGGCCAGCCGCGAGGAAGTGGATGGGCAGTTGTGTTGCCGCAAAGAGCAGCCCTGGGTCTAAGGGGCTTATGTGATTCGCGGCGAGGATGAATGGTGGTTTTGGTAGGTTTTCACGCCCAAGAACCGATGCTAAATACGGCGTGAGCAATTTCGCTAGCCGCACTACTATCATGTGCAATTACTTCCCCGCATTTGGCTGGCGAGTGAATTTATTCGTTTGGATGTGCCAGTCATCTGGGTCCGCAATGAGCAATGCATCCCAAAGCTCACGTGCGGAATTCGTATAGAGTTTTTCTTTGACCATCGGTCGCATCTCCTGTATCCAGCGTTTCGCAACATCTGAACCGCGACTCGCGAGCTCCTTCATTTCTAAAGTGACGTCTAGGTTGTCCGCGTCCTTGATTATTTTTGCCTCTACGCACTCACGACGCTCGTACTCTTCGAGAAGTGATGTGTAGCCTTCGAAGCTGGGTCCAGCGAACATTTCTTTGACCGCTAGTTCTTCATCTGCGTTGACGTAGACTTTCTGTACGTAGGAGAGATCGGATACCCGCGTCTCGGCAATGTCATGGATGAATGCCATGCGTAGCGTTTTTCCCTCATCTGCACTCTCAGCTTTTGCCAGGAGAAGCGCAATCCACATCATGCGGTATGTATGCTCCGGAACGCTCGCTGTCCGCATGCCGGTGTGCTGCGTCCAGCCCCGTGCCATGTTATTCAGGGAGCTAATTTCAAAGAGGAATTCGATGTCGCGTTTACTTACTTTGCCCATATGTATGGTAGATAGTTTGAAAGCCGTTCAACTTACGAGCGCTGTTCGTTCATCGCATTCCAATCCCATTCCCGCGTGGTGTTGGATTCTAGCTTTTTCATGATCATCGCTTCAGCATCAATGTTGAAAATCGCGCATAGGTGGAGGATGCGCTGGATGGCGTCGCCGAGCTCCATGGCGAAACCGTGCGGGCCGTCCATGTCCTTCTTCCGGTACCCTTCGTACGCTTCGCTCACCTCACCGTGGATGAGGGCAATTTTCTCGGCAACATTAATGTCTTCAAGCTTCGTACCGAAACCCTTTGCCTTGGCCTGAGCCATGACTTCCTCTGTGAGTTGTTGGAGCGTTTGTGCCATAGTGCGATTATTAAGACGTGCCTCCATCATGCCTCATATGCAGGTGCTTTGTCGAGTAAAGAACAAGCCCAGGTTTGGGGCCTAGGCTGCGCTCCATCATTGCAAGCTAGCTACACGATGAACATGGAGAACACGAGCTCGTCCTGGCCAAACCGGTAGTGGTCTTTGAGCACTGCTTCCTGGTGCATGCCTTTGTTGGCGAAGAACGCTTGCAGGTGCTTGCTGTCGGCGTGGATGAGGGAGAAGACCTTGCGGAGCTTCGCGCCGTGATCTTCGTAGTACAGCTCGGCTTCGGCAATGGCGGCATCGAAGAGCTCCTCCTTCACCTCCGTAGGGTTCGGAATATCTCGCAGGACGGCGAACCGTGTCACTTCCATGACGCCGTGCTTCACCGTACCTTGGGGTTGCCAGCTGATCAGCCCGAGCATTTGGCCATCTGCTTCAGCAATGCGAAAGTGGTGGTACTCCCGCTCGTACGCAAACGCTGCCCTGGCCTCTACCGCGGATGTAAAGCTGTACTTCGCCTTGAGTAAATCAGCGACGCGATCAGCGTCATCGGTAGTTGCTTTGCGAACGGTGAGCATACAGCGTATGGGTTAGCAGTGAGTGTAAACGACGAACCGTTTCCGACGCCTCTGGCAGGTCGGGATGCACAGTATACACAAAAAAATTTCCCGTAACAAGTCAGGATGTTTGCGCGCTACTTTGCGCTTAGGAATTCAGCTAGTGGTTCGAACACGTGCTCTACCCAACCGGCTTTGTGCTCCTTCGCCTCGTGCGCGTTTGGGAGATTCGTGTGCGAGAGGGTTAGCTTTGTTCCAGTTTTCGTTTTTTCGAACGTGTAGTGGACTTTGGATGGGGCCCAGGCTTCGGGCCAGTCCGTCGTTTTCCAGGTGTAGGCAAGCGCTTTACCCGACGTATAGGCAAGGACCTTTCCCTCAACCCAGCCATCGAACATGGTAAATGCACCGTCGACTTTATTACTCACACTTCCCTCGCCACTCCACTCGGCCAGCGCTTTACTATTGGTGAGCGCGTCAAAGACCTTAGCTGGCGTGGCGTTGAAGGTGTGGGTGAGAGTGATGGAGAAGGTTTTCATCTCGTACTTTGGATAATGATGACACCAAGTACTACCGCGAGGGTTGCGATTCCTTTCAGCACGAGGGTGTTCTTCCGGACATCTTCCTTAATAATGTGAGGGAAGAACTGCGTGAGCCCCAAGCCAATGAGTAAGACGAAGAGTGGCTGGAATGCACCCATGACGGTCACCAGGGAGACAGCAACGAGCGTCGTGGCGTAGAACGTGCACATCTTCCCGGAAATGTAGATGACTTCGTTTGCCACAATCGGCCACCACGTCTGCCCAGGAATTTCTGGGAGGGTAGCAAGCGCGCGTTTTCGCGTGTTCGGTAGCAGCATGAGGATGGCACTCCCAAGTCCAAGGCCAAAGAATTCGTACGCGAGTGCAATCCAGAACGGCTGGTCGACCGATTTGAAGAAGACAAAGGGTACCGTGTACATCAGGCTGGAGAGCATCATGAGCCAGAAGGATTTTCGGAGTCGGAGTACGCCACGATCCAGCCGTTCCAGGGAGAGTGCGATGCCGCCGATGAGGACGATGGCGAAGCCAAGCACCTGAGTGCCATGCAGTCGTTCGTGCAGGAAGATGACGGCCAGCACGAGTGCGAGCACGGGAATGACCTGGAAGAGCGGGGTGATGCGGGACGTATCATCGTGCTGGAGCGCTTTGTAGTACGGAATGAGCGCCCACTGGAAAACGCAGCCTGATGTGACCAGGATGAGCCCAGCTGACAAAGGGACGCCGGGGAAGAGTTGGCTTACCCAGAAGATAATTCCAAAGAGGAGCGCAACAAAACCGCCGAAGATCGTCAGGAGCATGGGGTCACGCACCCGCTTCTCAATGAGGTACTTGTCGAAGAAGTTGGTGATGCCGTACAGCAGCGGCGCGGCGATAGCAAATGGAAGCCAGGACATGGGGGAAGCATACATCCTTACTCTTGACGTGGGGAAGGAGTATTTAAAAAAG
>CAIPSZ010000169.1 GCA_903867845.1 Candidatus Kerfeldbacteria bacterium
AGTTTGACGAGCAAATAAAGAGCGTTTTCTAAGTGAACAGTCTCGCAAAAAGTAATTCCTATTTTTTCTTGAACCATTGTCAAGATTTCACTTTTTTCCATACGAACCTTTCCTGTAGACTTTGTATTTCCAGGTAACCTACCACCTGAAAATTAACTGGTCAACCATTCATACATACGCTCTTTACGGCATTATGGCTCTCCCGCTATACTCCCTACTGAGGATTGAACTGCCTACCAAGCAGTTATCCCGCACGTGCGGGACGCGAGTAATCGCCTAACTCACTGCAGAAAAGTGTCCTGCCAATTGGCAGGAAATCCGGGTGGAACCTCCCTCAAACGGGACCCGAAGCGACAGCGCTTCGGTTTGCTTCGCTACTAAGAAATGTCCTATGCACGCACCCGAAACCCCCCACCCAGAATCGCCCGAGCAGCAACCAGAGACACGCATTCTCCACGAAAAAATCTTGCACCCCCAAACGCATGAGGAACTCGACGAGGATATCTACTACGGTGCTGACGGGCGAGTTGATAAGGTGATTATTCGGAATGCCGAGGGGGTCATTGTCAACTTTACGAACGTGCGGGATTTAAGCGAGGTAGACTGGAATGCAGCCGTGCGCAAAGAACTCATGAGCATCGATAAACCTGAAACAAATCAGGGAGTAGGCCCCCTTCACCTGTAGACCATATGACCGACCAAGAACTCACCAACCTCCGCCACTCCCTCGCGCACCTTCTGGCTGCGAGCGTTTTGGAAATCATGCCCGACGCCAAACTTGGCGTGGGCCCGACGATTGAGCATGGCTTTTACTACGACTTCCTGCTCCCCCGCCCGCTCACCCCGCAAGACCTGCCGAAAATTGAGAAAGGTATGCGCAAGCGCATTGGCCAGAACCTTGGATTTGAACGGAAAGAACTTTCTGAAGTACAAGCGAAAGAGCTCTTCGCCAAGCAGCCATTTAAACTCGAACTCATTCACGACTTGGTGACCAAGGGCACCACTGTGTTTGATGAACTTGAGAACACCAATGGAAAACCTAATGCCACGATCACATCCTACACCACAGGGTCGTTCGTCGATCTGTGCCGCGGTGGCCACGTGAACTCGACGAAAGACATTCCTGCCGATGCCTTCAAGCTCACCCACATCGCCGGCGCATACTGGCGTGGTAGCGAGGACAACCAGATGTTGCAGCGCGTGTACGGCGTGGCCTTTGCCACTAAAGCGGAATTAGACGCCTACCTGAAAATGCAGGAAGAAGCCAAGAAACGCGACCATCGAAAGCTCGGCCAGGACTTAGACCTCTTCACGTTCTCCGATAGCGTCGGCAAAGGTTTGCCCCTGCTCACCCCACGGGGCTCGGTTATCCGGCGTGAGCTGGAGCGCTACACCGTGGACACCGAACTCAACCACGGGTACCAGCACGTCTACACCCCGCCCTTGGCCAAGACCGACCTCTACAAAACCTCGGGTCACTACCCGTACTACAAGGACACCATGTACCCGGTGATGAAGGTGGATGACGACGAGCTCATCTTGCGGCCCATGACCTGCCCGCACCACTTCATGCTGTACAAGGACAAGCCGCGCTCGTACCGCGACCTGCCCCTGCGCATTGCCGAACTCTCCCCCCAATTCCGCTACGAGAAATCGGGCGAGCTTACCGGGTTGATGCGCGTGCGCATGTTCACCCTGGCCGACGCGCACATCTTCGTCACCCCCGAGGGCGCGGAAAAGGAAATTGCCAACGTGCTCAAGCTCATTGACGAGATGAACCAAACCTTAGGTTTGAAGAAAGGCGTAGACTACCGCTACCGGCTCTCGCTCGGTGATCGGACGGATAGCACGAAGTACCACAAAGATGACGCTGCCTGGGAAAAAGCTGAGGCAATCCTGCGCAAAGTGCTAAAAGCCCAGAAGACCCCGTTCTTCGAAGCAAGAAATGAAGCCGCGTTCTACGGCCCCAAGATTGACGTGCAGGTGAAGAAAGTGAACGGCCAGGAGGAAACGGCGTTCACGGTCCAGTACGACTTCGTCATGCCCGAGCGCTTCAACCTGGAGTACGTTGGGAAGGATGGGAAGATGCACCGTCCCATTGTCATTCACCGCGCGTCCATTGGCTGCTTGGAGCGCACCATTGCCTTCCTCATTGAGCACTACGCTGGCGAGCTGCCCTTGTGGCTCTCCCCCATCCAGGTCGCCATTATTCCCGTTGGCTTGAAGCACGAGAAAGCCTGCCAGAAACTTGGCGCAGAACTGCGCGAGGCTGGTCTTCGCGTGGACGTCTTTACCGCTGACCAGTCTGTAGGCAAGAGCATCCGCACCGCCGAGAAGATGAAGTCACCGTACATGCTGGTCATTGGCGACAAAGAAGTGAAGTCGCCAAAGCTCCACGTGCGGGAGCGTGGGAAGGAAAAGCTCCGGCTCGTGGCCAAAAAGACCTTCATTGCCGAAATCCTGAAGAAAATCCAGACGAAGGCGAAGAAGTAAAATTCCTTGACCCGGGTAGCAACCCATGGTAACTTTTTCGCAAGAAAAATCACCTTAAAATGTGGGGCGTACAATGGAGGCTTTGCAGTCTTTTGTTGGTTGGTGGGCAGCAAACAAAATGTACATTTTCATTACCTGTGGCATGTTCATTGCTGCTCTTATTTTTGTGACGGGTTTCCTACGTGACGTAACGAAGCGCTTTCACCTAAAAGATAAGGCGAGACGATTTGGCTCAAAAATGTGGTGCCATACATGCTGGTACTTTGAGTACGCACAGCAATCCCGCATTTGCCCACAGTGTGAAGCGCGAAAAATTGTTGAGGGGGAAAAATGGTTAACTCCTGAGTTTATGGATCGCGGGCAACCGTCAAAGGAAAAATTGTATAAAGAAAAACAACGTGTACTGGGCACTGAACTTGACTAACACAATGCCCGTCCCCTTATCATGGACGGGCATTTTTTCATACCGATTTTGCTACTTCGCGAAGCCGCCCATGTACACGGCGAAGCCCAGGGCAACGCCCAGGGCGACGACCGCGACAATGGCGACGCCGACGGTGACCTTGGCACCCGTGCCAAGCTTCGTCGTCTGCGTTGTCTGCATTGGGGAATTGGCCATATGCGTGTTATTGGCTAAGGGAAACACTGGCGTTGAGCAAGTTGGGTTTCTTTGGGTTTGGCGTAGGCTGGACTGGTACCAAACGCGACTCGACCTGCTTCACCGAGAGCGCGGGGTACTTGGTCAGGATGAGCGCGGCAGTCCCAGTCACGTACGTGGCGCTCACGGATGACCCTTCGTAGCGTACACCTGCGGAGGCTCCAGGAGCACTGACGAGTGCGCCGGTGTTGCTGTAGCTCGTGAGGGTCTTGCCATCGGTTGCGGTGGCATTCACCGAGAGCACGCCAGACACGTTCGCTGGGAGCACACGGCTCGTTGGTACGCCATCATTGCCTGCGGCAGCAATGACAACCATGCCGCTGGTCTTCGCGTAGCTCACGATGTCAGCGAGGAGCGCAGAGCTGCCATACCCGCTGAACGGGAGGTCGGCAATATCTGCCCCGCGAATAGCGGCGTAGGCAAGGCCTTGCGTCACGCTCAGTACCGTCCCACTCCCCTGACAATCCAGCACTTTCACCGGAATGACCTTAGCGGTTGCGGCAATGCCGTCTTTGGTCGCCAGCATTTGCGTCAGGTCACTGCCGTGGCCATTGCAGTCCACAATGTTCGGCGTGTTATTGAACGCATTCCAACCTTGCACGTCGTCGACGTAGCCATTACCATCATCATCGCGCTTGTTCGTCATGGTGTCATTCGACGGCATGATGGTGGACTTGAGCACTGAGGTTAGCGTCAAGCCGGAGTCGAGCAGGGCAATGCGCACGCCGTTGGCCGGAGCAATGCCGTTGGCCGGGCACGCGCGGAATGCAAGGAGCAGCGGGTCCACAATATTCAGCTGCCCGTCCACGTTCACGTCTTGGCGTGCCACAGGCGTTGCGGCTTTTGCTTTGGCGTACTGAATGTTGAAGAGCGCCTGTGCGTCAGTACAGTCAACCAGCCCATCGGCGTTCACGTCACCAGGAAGGTACTCGGTCGTGGTTTGCTGGTGCTGGAGTGTGGTCACGTAGTCTATGGCATCCGCGATATTACTCGCACCATCGCCGTTGATGTCGGGGATAGCGACCCCCGTCGTTCCGCTCACAGCTGCGTTCATGAGTGCTGACGCATCTGACCAATCCACGGTCCCATTGCCATCAACGTCTGGGAGCGTTCGCACGGTTGTCGTATCCAGCTTGAGCAAGTGCACGAGTGCGATAGTGTCACTGAGATCAATGCGACCATCGCTATTGATGTCAGCGCCAGCTGCTGGGTGCGGTGAGGCAATACTCTGCCCGCTCGCTACAACATCTGTGGTATCAACCACGCCATCACCGTTTGCGTCTCCCGGTAGCGCAACTGAAGACGTTGCACTAGGCGTGAGTAGGTTCGTGAGCACGACAACATCAAGCGCGGTTACCGTGCCATCGCAATCTACGTCTGACCGATCCGCCGGGGTTGGCGCGGTGCCGTTGGCGTACACTTGCGATACGAGCTGGCTAAGATCGGACAGGTCCACAACCCCATCCCCATTCACATCACCATTGAGGAACGTGGTCGTTCCAACGGTGCGGGATGCTGGGCAGGAACTGGTGACAGGCAAGGTGCTGACGTACTGACCCAGTACGGAAAGGTCAGAGAGGTCGACGACCCCGTCCCCTGTCACGTCTGCTTTCGCTAGATCAATGGTTGGTTTTGCACCGACCAGGTAATCGCGCAGCATTATCAAATCAAGAACATTTACCGACCCATCGCCGTTGACATCTGCTGCGGCAAGACGGCTTTGCAAGCTCGCCGATACATCCCGCACGAGCACACTCAAGTCCGAAAGGTCGACTTTCCCATCACCGTTCACATCACCACGCCCCATCGGGCTGGGCGCTGATCCTGAACCGGTCAGGTACTTCACGAGATTGGTAATATCTTTGGCGTTCACTCGACTATCCGCATTCACATCCCCAACAATGTACGGTGGCACGTACGCTGGTACTGTGGGAGACCCACCTGCGTCAAGCGAGCTACTTGAGCTACCCGCGCCGAGGCTAGCGGCTGCAACATTCCCCGAGGTTTGCGTCACGGTATTCGTGGTGATGTTCACCAGCATCGTGAGGTCGGAAAGGTCAACCATGCCATTCTGGTTCATATCGCCGCTTGCCATAGGGCTGGGGGCTGGCCCTTTCCCGGTAAGGTAGTCAGCGAGCGCTTGCACGTCACGGTTATCAACGGTCCCATCGGCGTTCACGTCACCGCGAAGGTAATTTGCCGCAATGCTCTTGTAGTAGGCATTGACGAGGAAACTCAAATCCGAAAGATCAACCACACCATCACCATTCACGTCGGCAGTGGAGAGCGGGCTAGGAGCTGGCCCTTTTCCCGTGAGGTACGCCACCAGAAAATTGAGATCGTCAGCATTGAACTTCCCATCACCGGTAAGGTCGTGTGGCGTGACGTTCACGGTGCTGGTGAGCGCTTGCACTAGAGAGCTCAGGTCAGTAAGATCGACGACGCCGTTGTGGTTCACATCCGCACCAGCCATGTTCGCTGGTTTCGCCCCACCGGTGAGGTAGCTCACCAGGACTTGCAAATCTTTGCTATCGACTTTGCCATCCCCATTCGCATCGCCAGCGAGAACCTGCGATGCCTTTTGCGCGTCAACGAGTTTTACCGATGCGGCGGCGGCCGTGGAGTTCACGGCACGCGTAGCGGCGGCGCTCACTTTTCTATTGAGTTCCGCTCGGGCAATTTTTGGCTGCTTGCCAAGCACGGCAATGAGCTGGTTCAAATCAACCCCAACGCTACTAAACTTCACCACGTACCACTGGTGCAACGCATCTATTGACGCTTGTACGTTTGCACTGGTGCCGCGCGCTTGCCGATTTGGATTGGTAACGTTTGCCAGATTGACCGATGGGCTAAGTACCGGAGTCATTGATGACACTTGGACGGTGCTCTGGTTCACTACATCAACCATCTTGGTTACCATGAAGAGCCCAGAACGAACGCGCTTTGCGACCTGCGTTGTCACCCGCACTGGTGTGGTGAGCACGGCTTGCACGGCCTTGGTTCGATCCAGCGGGGAGGTTCCCGGTGCAAATTTCACCAGGAGCTCACCCGCAACGTAGCTATTTGCCGATGGCCCAACTGCAATCGAGTTCGTGGCGCCGTTCTCCTTAAACGGAACCAGACGAATGAGCAGTGCCGCGAGAATGACACCTGTGCCTACCGTGGCCAGTGCGGTCATCATGACCATGGAGAGGCGAACCGCAGTGTACGTTTGGGGCTTCACCTGAGTGACCGTGGTTTTCTTCACCCCTTTCCGGGAACTACTTTTCGGTGCGGCGGGCATAGGCGTGCGCGATTAGTGTACGAAAAAGACACGCCGCACGTTTGTGGGTGCGACGGAGAAATTGAGTAGTGAATGACCCAGACCCTTCCCTGTGGCCATGGTAAACAATCGAAAGTGAGTATGGTGTACCTACATACTATACCATACTTTTCGCTTCTCTTCAAGGCGGTGCTAGGATATGCCTATGCACGAAAACGTCATTGCTATAGTTGGACCGACGGCGACTGGGAAATCTTCGCTCGCCATTCAACTTGCCAGGAAGTTCGGTGGGGAAATCGTTTCCGCCGACTCCCGCCAGGTGTACCAGGGGCTGGATATTGGTACGGGAAAGGTGACCAGAGCAGAACAGCGACTCGTCCCCCACTATCTTCTGGATGTCGCACGTCCAAGCAAGGTTTTCTCGGTTGCTGACTTCATTCCCAGAGCACAGCTTGCACTAGAGCGGATAGCCAGGAACAGTCATATACCCATTGTGACCGGTGGGACAGGATTCTGGATTGATACTTTACTTCGAGGCGAATCCATTCCGAACATCCCGCCAAATCAAGTGCTGCGAAAGAAGCTGCAGAAGCTTGCGCCCGCACAACTCTTCCGTCGCCTGCAGAAAGCAGATCCCCAACGTGCAAAGGCAATCGACCAGCACAACCCCGTGCGCCTTATCCGCGCGTTGGAAATTCTTGCAACCACGGGCAAGCCAATCCCAAAACGAAAAACGAGCATTCCGTACAACGTTCTTTGGCTTGGGGTAGATTTTCCGGATCGCGTACTCAAGCAACGCATCCACGTACGCCTAGTGAAGCGTTTTCGCCAGGGTATGATTGCGGAAGTGCGACTGCAGCTAAAGCGTGGCGTACCAGCCAAACGTTTTATGGAAATGGGCTTGGAGTACCGGTACATCACCCAGTACCTGAAG
>CAIPSZ010000170.1 GCA_903867845.1 Candidatus Kerfeldbacteria bacterium
CTCATATATTATTTTACGTATAGAATTATACTGAGAAATAGGAGCATGTCTGAACGATTAAATTCCTCATCTTTTCCTGAAAAGAAGTAGCAACTTATATTATGCCAAAGTCCGCTTCATCCGAATACTCCGCCAAACAAATTACCGTCCTGGAAGGGCTGGACCCGGTGCGCAAGCGCCCGGGCATGTACATTGGCAACACGGCCAGTGAAGGGTTGCACCACCTCATTTGGGAAGTGGTGGATAACTGTTTGGACGAAGCCATGGCCGGTTTTGCCAAGAACGTTACGGTCATTCTCTTTCCGGACCACATAATATCCGTGGAAGATGATGGTCGAGGTATCCCGGTGGACATTCACAAGCAGACAAAGAAGTCAGCCTTGGAAACCGTGCTGACCGTGCTGCACGCCGGGGGTAAGTTCGGCGAAGGTGGCTACAAAATTTCTGGTGGTTTGCACGGCGTCGGCGTGTCCGTGGTGAATGCGCTTTCGGTGTACATGAAAGCCGAAGTGAAGCGCGACGGCCAGCTCTGGATGCAGGAGTACAAGCGGGGCAAGCCCGTGGCGAAGGCTAAGCCGGTGGGCAAGGCGCGCGGGACAGGCACGATTATTACCTTCCAGCCAGATAGTGAGATTTTCAGCACCCTTGATTTTAACCTGCAGCTTATCCACGATCACCTGCGCCAGCAGGCCTATTTAACAAAGGGTGTTCAAATTTCCATCGTCGATAAGCGACTGCCAACGCCCAAGGGCCAAGCCGCACCGAGCTACACGTTCCACTTTGAAGGCGGCGTGCAGAGCTACGTGCGCCACCTCAACCACAATAAGGAACCGAAGCACGACACCGTCTTCTACGTGGACAAAGAATCGGGCGGCATTCAAGTGGAAGTGGGCATGCAGTACACGGACGACTACAAGGAAACCGTCTTCTGCTTTGCCAACAACATTCACACCACCGAAGGCGGCATGCACTTGGTGGGATTCCGCGGCGCGCTCACGCGCCAGCTCAACGCCTACGCGCGCAAGCAAGGTTACCTCAAAGAGAAGGATGATAACCTCTCGGGCGATGACGTGCGCGAAGGCTGCACCGCGGTGATTTCCGTCAAAGTCAAAGAGCCACAGTTCGAAGGCCAGACCAAAGCCAAGCTCGGCAATGCCGAAGTAAAGCCAGCCGTGGAAAGCGTCACCGCTGACGCACTTGGCATTTACCTGGAAGAGCACCCGCGCGACGCGGAAGCGATCATCGGGAAATGCGTGCTCGCCCAGCGCGCTCGCGTGGCGGCTCGTGCCGCACGCGACACCGTGCTCCGCAAGGGGGCGCTCGACGGCTTTGCCCTGCCTGGCAAGCTGGCCGACTGCTCCAGCAAAGACCCCAAAGACTCCGAACTCTTCCTGGTGGAGGGCGACTCGGCCGGTGGCAGCGCCAAGCAAGGCCGTGACCGCAACTTCCAAGCCATCCTGCCACTCCGTGGAAAAATTTTGAACGTCGAGCGCGCGCGCTTGGACAAGATGCTGGCGAACAACGAAATTAAAGCGCTCATCATTGCCATGGGCACCAACATTGGCGAGCAGTTCCGCATTGAGGACCTGCGCTACGACCGAATCATTATCATGACCGACGCCGACGTCGATGGCAGCCACATCCGGACGTTGCTGCTCACCTTGTTCTACCGCTACTTCCCACAGCTCATGCTCACCGGGCACCTGTATATTGCCCAGCCACCGCTGTTCCGCGTGCAAAAGGGGAAAGACTTCCGCTACGTGTACAACGAGGCCGAGCTAGAAAAAGTGCAGAAGGAATTCGAAGCGAAGAAGCTGGAGAAGGACAGTGCCAAGGCCGTAAAAGCGAAGCCCGAAGCTCCAGAAGATATTCCCGCTGAAGGCGTGGATGTCGTTGCAACGACATCCTCGGGCGTTTCCATCCAGCGCTACAAAGGTTTGGGCGAAATGAATCCAGGCCAGCTGTGGGAGACCACCATGAATCCCGCCACGCGCGTCATGCGCCAGGTGACCTTGGAAGATGCCGAAGCCGCGGACCAAGTCTTCGACATGCTCATGGGTAATGAGGTCGCCCCGCGCAAGCGCTTCATCCAGACGCACGCGAAGAGCGTGAAGAACTTAGACATCTAATTTGGGATAATCGAACTGGTGTATACTAGAAGGAGTTCGAATTAACCAAACTGGCTATGAAGATTGGTACTTGGGCTTTCGTTATTCTACTCGGAGGCACGTTTTTTATAATTGCAAAACCCGCGAAAGCGTACATCTACCCGAATATAACCTGCGCGCAGTGGACCTCTGGTGAAGAGAGTAAAGGACATACAACAGTTAGGTTTTTAATTCCTAGGAGCGGAGAGCAGGATGTCAGCTTTAGTTATGCTGTCACGGATGGTACTGCAAAAGGCAATGGTGTTGATTACACCTTGTCGAACAGTACTGCGACCATACCTGTGGGCAGTTACAGTGTTGATGTGGAAGTACCACTCACCACGCACACTATATGGCAGCCCGGTTCACGATCTTTTACTGTTGCAATTTCTAATGCGTTTGAAGGTAGTTCGATGTATCCCAATGCGCAGAGCAGTACGTGCGAAGTAAGTATTACTGATCGCGCATTGGAACCAGCACTTGGGTACAAAGATGCTTCAGGAGCAATAATTTATACTCCACCTGCTAAAATTGGTCCATCACTTAAAGTAGATGAATCAGCGGGCACAATTCCATTGAAAGTAGCTTTAAGTAATCCAGCAAGTGTACCGATAACACTTACGGTTTCAACCCAGAGTTATCCAGCTAATGGCGCTACAAATGGGGCGGATTACTCACTAGGGAGTACTTCGATTGTCGTACCAGCAGGTGTCACGGAAGCAACGATACCCCTAACGATTATTAATGATTCGTATGTCGAGGGACCAGAATGGTTTGACGTGTCGGTTATGTACAAGCATACGGAAAATCTTTCCAATGCATCGCTTGCTCAAATCCAAGTTACTATTAATGATGACGATGGTGCATGGGCGCCACTGCCTGCGGCGTCACCACTCATTGGGACTACGGCCGTATTCAACTTCCTCCAACAGAGCGGGAAGTTCATCGTTCCCGGCACGTCCACGAGAATGCTCCCATTTTCCACAGAGGTTGGGTACAAAGGCTCATTCTGGGCTAAGCGCGTCACGATTCGGAATACCAAAGCAACGACGATGTACGTCATGGTTCCCCTCACGCCGTACAAGTACGGCACAATTGATGTTTTCGATAAAAATGGCAAAGCAATCCAAAGCTTCAAACCCGCTGGATCATTCACGACGCACGGTGCTACGGCCGACCTCGTGATTGAGCCGAGTTCAACCACGCCAATGCTTGCGTTTGCCCACCTCAACGGCTCAACCGTGAAATGGTACGAAGTCACGACCACAGGTTTACTGGCACGGGGCCAAGTCGCGGTGAATCGTAAAGGTTCCACAGCAAACCTCATCATTGGCTACCGGCTACTCTACGGTACGGACTACGGTTTGGTAACCATGGTGAAAGGAAAGCCTGCAACCTTGCAAGTATGGAAGTACAATCCAGTGAAGAAAACCTTTGCCCTTGATACTGCGAAAGCCACACTGGCAAAGTTGAAGGTGGTGGGAGATAAGATTTCCCTGAAGTAAGACTTACCATTTGCATCACCAGGCCTTGACTTCGGTCAGGGCCTGGTTGTATAGTACGGCTATCAACGCCCCGCCGGGGCCGTTTTAGGACCCTGAACCAGTCGCTCCTCGCCGTTGGCGAGGCTCCGGTTCAGGGGAACCCCCTCACACTGCAGCAATGGCAAACTGGTTTACCCGCTACTTTCGCGAGAGCTACGAGGAATTGCGCAAAGTATCCTGGCCCAGCCGCAAGGATACGGTTCGCGATACTCTCATTGTCATAGGCGTTTCCCTGGTCGTGGCGGCGTTCCTAGGCCTGATTGACCTAGGCCTTTCCACTGGTCTGCAAAAGCTCGTTCTTCGCTAAACCCTTATGCCGAAACAAACTGCCTCCCACGGTCGCCGCTGGTACGTACTCCACACCTACTCGGGGTACGAAGAAAACGTCGCCCGCAACCTGCGCCAGCGTATTGAATCCATGGACATGCAGGACAAGATTTTCAACGTCCTCATTCCTACGGAGAACAAGATTAAGATTAAGAACGGCAAGCGCAAGGTGGTCACCGAGAAGATTTTCCCGGGCTACGTGCTGTGCGAGATGATCGTGACCGACGACTCGTGGTACGTCATTCGCAACACCCCCAACGTCACCGGCTTCGTCGGCAGCGGCACCACGCCAACGCCAATCTCGGATGAAGAGGTGAAGGAAATTCAGAAGCGCATGGGCGTGGCGGAGCCGAAGTTCAAGATTGACGTCACCGTGAACACGGCCGTGAAGATCACCGATGGGCCGTTCAAGGAATTCGAAGGTAAGGTGGCGGAAGTGGACGAAGCGCGTGGCAAGGTGAAGGTGCTCGTCTCCATGTTCGGCCGTGAAACTCCAGTTGAATTAGATTTCCTCCAGATAAAGAAGATATAGAAGTCTGGCGGGGTACCCCTAGGGGTTCCCCGTCCAGTACCACCCCTCCCCTTAATGTGTCGCTGCGTCGGTCGTCGGACAAGCCAAGCTTGATCCTCCTCCCTCCTTACGACGGAATTATCACCATATGGCAAAGAAGATCAAGGTAATCGTCAAGCTCCAAATTCCGGGTGGTCAAGCCAACCCCGCACCTCCAGTCGGGACCGCCCTTGGGCCCCACGGTTTGAACCTGGCCGAGTTCTGCAAGAAGTTCAACGACGCCACCAAGGACCGCATGGGCGAAGTTACCCCTGCGGAAATTACGATTTTCGAAGACCGAACGTACAGCTTCATCCTGAAGACCCCTCCCGCCGCGGAGCTCTTGAAGAAGGCGGCGAAAATTGAGAAGGGGTCAGCCAAGCCTTTGCAGGAGAAGGTGGGCAAGGTGACCAAGGCGCAAATTAAGGAAATTGCCGAGAAGAAGATGGTGGACCTGAACGCGAAGGACCTGGCTGGTGCCATGCGCATCATCGAGGGCACGGCGCGGAACATGGGCATCACCGTCACCGACTAGGCACATGGCGCAGTCACCGACCATCCGCAACCTGTACTTCTACCTCGTATCGTTCATCGCGCTGGGTTTTGTGGTTGGGTCTGGCGTCTACCTGCTCAACTACGTGGCGAAGGTGACGGTCTTCCCCAAAGCAGACATTTCGTACCGCGGCACGCCGCCAGGATTGTACTTCACGTCCACCAGTAAGGATGGCACCGCACCAGTATCAACGGTGGAGTGCGCCAAAACGTGCAGCCTCACGGATACCATGCGCGCAGACATTGCGAGCTGGCAGCAGAGCTACACCAGCTGGCGGCAGCAGCCCACGGCAGCCACGAACCGGAGCCGTGGCTTGGTGAACGCCCTCTCGTTCCTCATTGTCTCACTGCCCATTTTCTGGTTTCACTTTCGTACGGCGCAGAAAGACCACGCGGAAGAAATGGGCCAACTCATGCCCGCAACTGGCAAACGCCAAGGGGCAACCTTGCGGAGTATCTACTTCTACCTCGTGGCCCTCTCGGCCGTAGTCATGTTCATTATTTCCGCGGGCGTCACCGTGAACACCGTGCTGAAGAAGTGGGTGGTGAAGAGCGCCGAGGTAGCGACGACGACGATTACGCCGAAAGCGATCGCGCCAAATGGCACCGTGTTGAACACCGATGCGCTTGCTATATCCTCTCTGCAAACTTGCGCTGCAACGTGTAACCTCACCGCCGATCTGCAGACGCAGCTACGGCAGTGGCAGGTAGATTATGCCCAAACGCAGGCAGACCTTACCGCACAGCCGTCAAATGACTGGCAAGGTACGCTCGCAACCTCACTGCCATTCCTCCTGGCCAGCATCCCGCTGTTCTGGTTGCACTGGCGCATTGCCCAGAAAGAGCGTAAAGTAGCCTAAGTATCATTTTCGTCATGTGGGAGTCCCGCGTCCCGGGACGTTCGCACCACGTAACCCAAGCGTAGTATGGCAAAGCACAGCAAGCGTTTCCGTGAAGTCGCAAAGCAGGTTGAAGCAACGAAAGTCTACCCCCTGGCCGAAGCCGTGGCCCTGGCCAAGCAGACCGCCACCACGAAGTTCAGCGGCAGCATCGAGCTGCACGTGCGTCTTGGCATTGACCCGAAGAAAGCCGACCAGCTCGTCCGCGGTTCCGTCACCCTCCCGAACGGTACGGGCAAGCAGAAGCGCGTGGCCGTGTTCGCCACGGGCCCTGCCGCCACCGCCGCTGAGAAAGCCGGTGCCGCGCTCGTCGGTGGGGAAGAGCTCATCGCTGAAGTCGCGAAGAAGAACGGCATTGATGCTGACGTCGTGGTGGCAACCCCAGACATGATGAAGTTCTTGAGCAAGGTCGCCAAAATTCTGGGGCCGCGCGGGCTCATGCCAAACCCGAAGAACGAAACCGTCACCCCCGACGTGGCGAAAGCTGTGAAGGAACTCTCCGGTGGTAAGGTGACCTTCCGCAATGATGAATCTGGTAACCTCCACCAAGCGGTGGGCAAGACCACGTTCACGGACGAGCAAATTCTCCAAAATGCCATGGCATTCCTGGAAGCCGTGAAGCGCGTGAAGCCAGCCACGGTCAAAGGTACGTACCTCGTTTCCATTACCCTCACCTCCACCATGGGGCCGGGGATTAAAGTCCAAGCATGATTCTTTCCGACCGCGATATCCGCGCGGCTCTCGAGAGTAAACGCATTACGGTAGAGCCTTTATTCCCCAATGCAATTCAGTCCGCATCAGTAGATTTGCATCTTGGCAATATCTTCTTAATATTTGATACCGGACGATTTACGGAAATTGACGTGAAGAAGCCTGTGGACGCGCTCATGAAACGTGTGGAAATCGACGAAAACACTCCCTTCATTCTTCATCCCGGTGAGTTTGCTTTGGGTGTGACAATTGAAAAAACCGGATTTACAAATGATATTGTCGGACGGCTGGAAGGGAA
>CAIPSZ010000171.1 GCA_903867845.1 Candidatus Kerfeldbacteria bacterium
ACCAAATCAAAACATGGAGGTAAAAGTGAGAGACCAGAAAGCTTTTCTTGAAATTCTTGTGTTCATCGAAAATCGGGACCCGCTGACCCCAACCATAAAGAACGTTCTGAATAACTTCATACAAGCGATGCCCGGGAATGAGGACTTTTCCGTGGTTGCAGCAAAAGGGGCCCTGGGCCATGTTTATGGCGCGCGCCTTCCGCTGAAACATTTTGACCTACAGGGCAGCCTGGATGGTCTCGCTCACGAAATCTGGCTCGCCGGGAAACATCGGCATGAGGAATGTACGTGTGGAAGTTCTGAAAGTATCCACATTACCAGCGCATTCCTCAAGTTCATGAAGGAGTACGTCGAGGCACCGTTAAAACCGTACCTTGAAACCCTTACGCAAGCACTCTTGGTTCACGTCGGCCCAGGGATTTGCGAATTCGAAACACTCTAAGTATAGAGAAGAAATCTATTCAACCGCTCTCCACTGGGGAGCGGTTTTATCTGTGGAGTCTTCTCTCGCTTTCCAACTTTCGCACTGCTGGTTCATCAAACCCGAAGTAATGGGCAATTTCATGATGCACCACCTCAAAAACGAGATCCCGAATCCCTTGCTCACTCGGCCCACCAATGTCTTCAATGGGTTTCTGAAAAATGGTGATCTTATCCGGTGGCACCAGGCTGTAATGAATGCCACGTTTGGTTAAGGGCACACCTTGATATAAACCCAATAAATACTGATGGACAATAATGCCTCGCTCACGCCAGCCCGGTGGGCGGGAGTCTTCTTCAATGACAAAGGCGACGTTCTCAATTTTCTCTCGCAAAGCTGTGGGTACGCTAGCCACTGCCTCTTTCACGAGCTCTTCAAAAAGTTGAGTATCCATTGACAAAGTTTAGTAGAATGTATATGGTAGTACATTCGCAATGACTCGGCCAATAGTGTGCTCGTAGCCTGTTACGAATAGGATCTGCGCCGCCTGATGAGCGCAAGGAGTACTTTACAATGCGAGGGATAAAATTCGTCTGGGAAAACAACACGGGTTTTAGCACAGCGGCCCACCTACATCTCGACGTGCGTCTGACTAATGCTAAACTAACGAAGGCCGAAACTCTAATTTCTGGGGAACGCGATTTGCTCGAAAGAATCTTAAAAGTCCACGGCGTTCAGGAAGCAACCATCGATCGCTATAAAGTCTGCATTGAACGGACGAGATCGGTCGAATGGTCGGCAATAACACCTACGGTTGAGAAAATCATCTCAGACTACTGTGAAAAAAACAAGAACTGGATGCCGGAGTTTCTTCCCAGACCTGAGGTCTGATTATCTCAACAATGAACCTAGTTAGAGCCCCACAAAGTTTTGTGAGGCTCTTTCATTTTGCTTCGGTAGCCACGAACCAGAAGTAACTTCGTGCTTCTTGAAAGCCGCTTCACCTTAGCCTCCGCTTTTGCCGCTGCCGGACGAGAACGGTACGTCGTAGAATAAACCAATTTCACCGGCCGTCGACTACGGGTGTACTTTGCGCCACGGGGCGACGTATTGTGCTCTTTGACGCGACGCGCAACATCAACCGCAATACCCGTGTACAGCGAGCCATCTGCGCAGCGGATAATGTAGAGGTGGTACAAGCTAGTTCTTCACGTCAACCCCGCCGAACGTGGCTGTGCCAGTAATGGTTAATGTCTTGGTCGCGCCAGGATTGGATTCCGCTTTATTCTCTGCCCCGCCGAGCATTGGGGTTATTCGCAAATGGACATTGACATCGCGGGGAACCAGAATTTCTACGCCACCGAAAAGTGCCGTCACCTCTAACGTTGCCGCATCGGCAATCGTCGCATCACGTAAGTCGTACTTGGCACCGCCGAACGTGGCGGACACTTGACCATGGGTAAATGTGCCTTGCACTTTTTCGTTATGCCCAGCAAACGTTGCGCTCACTCGCTCACCCGTACCCACGTGATCCTGCATGTGGTTGTTCTGCCGGTGGAAGAGTACTTGCAAACCAATGACGATGATAAATGCTGGCCAGACGTAATTCCACGCGTTCTCGGTAAGAACGTTGAGATTTTCCAAAAGGAAGATGACACCGAGTGCCACGAGGAGCAGTGGCCAGGCGAACATGTGCGGGTTTGCCCGCCAGCTCACCAAGCCAATGAGTATGAGGATAACTGGCCACAGCACGTCAATGGATGGGATGTACGTGACCCCAATGGCGCGTAGGAATAAATCCAAGCCAATAAGAATAATAATTGCACCAAAGATGTTCCGTGCAGTCATACCTTTACTTTTTAATGACAATAAGCGTGCAATGCGTGAGCAATGCAGCAATTGCACCAATTGCTGCAAGTGGTGGCACTAGAAGAGCGCCAACAACACCAACAGTAAGCGGCATGTGGATGATCTCCTGTCCTGCTTCATTTTTAATGATGATCATACGCGCATTCCC
>CAIPSZ010000172.1 GCA_903867845.1 Candidatus Kerfeldbacteria bacterium
ACATATGTGGAATCGTTGCTCTCGTACCACTGGTCTTGCCAATTGGCTTGGTAAATTTGCTGCAGCTCGGCCCACGTGACAGTCGGACCAATGGTGGCATTGTCTTTTTTACCGAACAAATCAGCCTGGCCAGCCATGCCGCGCTCGCGTGCCAGCTTGAAGAAGTTGAGCAAGGTGTTGTGAATGGTTTGGCCAAAGCTCAATGTGGCGTGGCCTGGTACCGGAATCTTGAGTAAGTGCGCGTACTTGTACTGCTTGGGGCACTTCTCAAAGGCTTTCAGCTGCGTGAAGCTAAAGTACGGTGGCAAGGCTTTGCGCAGCAACGTGGCATCGTCTTCTTCGCGTTTCGGCGCTTTGGGCTTGTCCAGCAGTCCACCTTTGAGCTTGAACGGTTTGGCTTTCAGGCCGAGCTCTTCAATGAAGCGCGAGGGCTTTTTCTTGCGCGAGCCGCCGTAATCTTCCGCAGCCGTGAAGAACACGCCTTGCTTGGCACGCGTTATTGCCACGTACATCAGGCGCCGCTCTTCTTGCAAGTGCCAGTCCCCTTCGGGCAATTTTTCTCTGACCAAATCATCGGGCAGTTCAATGGCATCGCGGCGTTCAATAGTTGGAAAGCGCTTGTCCACCAAGTTCGCAATGAACACGTACGGGAATTCCAAACCTTTGGCGCTATGTATGGTCATGAGCTTCACGGCCTCTGGGCCTTGCTCCCACTCGGGTGGCCGCAAACTGCCGCTGTCGCCAGCGTCCTGCGCAAAAGCCAATTCATGGAGGAAGTTCGCGACGGTCGGCTCTTCGTGCCGCATTTGGAAGCTCTGGAACACTTGGAACAGCTGGTTCATGTAGTTCACCACTTCCAAGTGGTCAGCGTCCGTTGAGCTGGTCAGGTCTTTCATGAGGCCCGAGTCTTCCAAGAACTTCAACGCCACTTCACCCACGGGTTGCGTGCGCGCCAGTTGGCCGTGCGCTTCCAGCCAGCCGTGAAGTTTTTCCACAGCGGCAATGGTCTCCGGCTTCATCCCGCTCAATGCGCGAACGTTCTTGGACACGTCGTACAGTGACTTCGTCTCGCGCCGCGCCGTTGCCATCATGCTCATCACGTTCTGCAAGGGAATGCCTAAGCTGGGCAAGGTGAGCATGCGGTACAAGCTGGCACTCTCGTGGAAGTTATCCAGCAGCTTGAGGTAGTTGAGGATGTCCAACACAATGGGCTGGCGGTACAATCCCGCCGTGGCCACGAACTGGAACGGCACGTCCGCGGCTTTCAGGCGCTGCAAGAACGGCTGTGCCGAATCATTGGCGCGCACCAGAATGGCGAAGTCGTTGTAGCTGGTCCCCTTCTTTTTCTTGAGCTCCAGAATTTTCTCCACGGCGCCGGTTGCTTCCTGCTCCAGAATCGGCGCCACCGTGTACTCGATGGTGCCGGTTCCTTTTTCTTGGGCAGCTAACTTTTTAGAAATACTCGGCCCGGTAATCTTAGCTTGTGGCCCCTCACCCCGAGACCCTCTCCCCCTCTTAGGGGGAGAGGAGGGAGAGAGGGTGCTCCCCAACTGCACTTCCAACCGGTTCGGATTATTCGCCTGAATAAACTCATACGCCAAATCCAAAATATTCTGCGTGCTGCGGTAGTTCTGGGTGAGTACCACTTCTTTGGCTTTGGGGAAGTCGGTCTTGAACGCCAGAATGTTGGCAACTGATGCGCCGCGGAACTTGTAGATGCTCTGATCGTCATCCCCCACCACGGTCAGGTTGTTCTGCGGGGCAGCAAGGAGTTTCACCAGTTCGTACTGCGCCCAGTTCGTGTCCTGGAATTCGTCCACCAGGATGTACTCGAACTGCTTGCGGTACCGCTCCAAAATCTTGGGCCGCTGCTGGAAGAGGTAGAGCGTCTGCGTGATGAGGTCGCCGAAGTCCAGGCTCCCCTTCTGGAAGAGCAGCTGCTGGTAGGTGTGGTACGCGTTGGCGATTTCGTTGATGCGTTCGGCTTCGACGATTTCATCTTTATCATCGTCTGACTTCTTTTTCCGGAGCTCCGCAGCATCCAGGACATCCTGCCCAGAAGCTTTGCGCGGAGCGACGTCCCGCCGATGTTCTGCCTTTGCGTGTCTGGCGGGGCTGCCATGAACGCTGTCCAAATCCAGCCGTAACTTTTCTGCAAATTTCAAATACTCTTCTGGCCGAATTGCTTCATCCTTGCAACGAGAAAAATGTTTAATGAGGCTGGACACGAACTTCGTCGGGTTGCCCAACGGCCGGTAGTAGCTCAACTCGAACTGCTCCAGGTGCTCGCGCATCAGGATGGCCTGGTCCGTCTCATCCAGCAACGTGAAGTCTGGTGCCAAGCCAATGTCCAGGGCGTGATCCCGCAGGATGCGCTCGCAGAAGCTGTGGAACGTGCTCACCCACAGGTCCACGTAGCCCATGGGCAGCAGCTTGTCCACGCGCTCTTCCATTTCGCCGGCGGCTTTGTCCGTGAACGTGAGGGCCAGGATGTGGTCGGGCTGGATGTGCTGCTCGCTAATGAGCCAGGCAATGCGCTGGGTGACGACGGTGGTCTTGCCCGTCCCGGCGCCGGCAACGATAAGGAGTGGGCCGGACGCATGCGTAACCGCCTGTTTTTGAGCGTCATTCAGAGATGGCAGAAGGGTCATACTCATAGTTTACCAGTACACCCAGTAATTACTCAAACAGACGTTCATTCAGCATGAACGCTCATTAAATTATTGAACTAGTTACTTATTGCTCTTGTTGATTACCAACTGTATCACCAAGTAAACTTTCTCGGTTCGAGGGTTCTGCTCTTTCCGACAATGTTAACCTCTGTTCCACAGATAAGCCATGAATATATTCTCCAAGTGCCGGGTTTACTGAGTACTTTAAAAAAGTCTCTTCCGGATGCCGGGCATTAAGGACGGCAAGAACATCTAGCGTTGTGGGGCTGAGTTCACCAATGTCCTCAGGTGGTAATGGCAGGTCTTCAAAAAGTCTTTCCTGAATTCTTTTTTCGTCTTTCTCAATCACCCCGGCTACTTCTGCTTCGATGTTGAATCCTTCAGGCATATATTTAACTATAGTATTAGACTACGAGTTTACCACATAAGTACTCGCTCGTCTAGTACTTACACTATGCAAATCGGATCCGATGGTGGAGCGCCGCACAAAAAATTACCTATGACTTGCGGCGCGACATCCCGCACCGGAGTCCCGCCCCGCGGGATGACTGGTGCGGGGCAATAAAGTCATGCCCCTAGTCTACCAGGCAGGATAAGGGATGCAAAAGCC
>CAIPSZ010000173.1 GCA_903867845.1 Candidatus Kerfeldbacteria bacterium
AACTGAGCTCATCGTAATTAAGCCTGCGCAAGATGAAATTGTAGGTGGTCCAGAAGTCACGGCTGCGTATAAAACTATTTCAAATCTTCGGTATATAGAGATTGATGGTGACCATGGTCTCACGTCACCCAAAGATCGAGCTGGCCTTCTCAGAGTTCTCACCAAGATCGTACACTAGGTTTTACCATCATCGCTAAGTACAATTTTGTTCTTCATGCCCTGTAGCAAACCGAGGGCATCTTGGTGTATAGTAGTTTAATCTCCCACTATTATTATAGGAGTATGCCAAGAGTCACGCCGTTTCTATGGTTCGATACGCAAGCAGAGGAGGCTGCCCGTTTTTACACGTCTATTTTCCCAAACTCCAAAGTACTGAATGTATGGGGGCCACCAGGAAATGCCATGGGCGTGTCGTTTATCCTTGATGGCCAGGAAGTGCGTGGATTAAATGGGGGACCGCAGTTCAAGCCCACCGAAGCATTTTCCTTCTTCGTGGACTGCGCGAACCAAGAAGAAGTTGATATGTACTGGACCAAGCTGACTGCTAATGGTGGGTCAGAAGGGCAGTGTGGTTGGCTGAAAGACAGGTTTGGCGTGTCGTGGCAGATCGTGCCGGTGCAGCTTGGTCAGCTCATGGGGCAGGATAAAAGTGGCAAGGTCATGCAGGCAATGCTGCAGATGAAAAAATTAGACATCGCGGGTCTGCAAGCCGCATTCGACGGAAAATAAATTTCTCTCACTCGTTAATCAGAAAAGCTATGGCAACACCCTCACTCAAATCCTTAAGCATGATGACCTCCACCATGCTCGGGTTTCTCTCACTTCAGTTTATCTTGGGCGTGCTGAGCGCGCTCTACGTTACGTTCCCAGACACCACCGACCAGAAGACACTTATGGATTTTGCCAATCAGCACTGGCAGACCATGAGCCACTTCATCCTCGGGATAATCCTGGTACTGTTCGGGTTGTGGATTCTCATCCAAGCCATCCGTCGCAAGCAGAAGCCGTTTGGCATCGTTGCGACTATTGCATTCATCATGGTGCTAGTAGCCGGTTATGGCGGGGACCAGTTCGTGCGCACACAGAATGATGCGTACTCTGTCGTCATGGCCGTTGCGTTCATCATTGCCATGGGGCTGTATGGCCGCTTGCTCGCTGCACTCATGGTGGCGCAGGCAAAAGGGGAATAACCCGCATTGTAACGGGGCCCGCCTACCAGGGTGGGTCCTTTTTTTGTGATGGTATACAATAGAAAAAACATGTCGAACCGCACTGCTACGAACTGGGTACGCGCTGGATTTGCTGCTTGGCTTACCTTTGAGCTTCTGAACTGGGTAGGCATCCTGCACTTCACGTTGGATTTTTCATGGCTTGGTCTCTTCCTTACCGTGACCGTGCTCTGGGTGGCGATCGAAATTGTCTCCTGGCGACTGCGGAAAGCCGGCTTGGAATCCTTGCCATGGCCGGCGTACCTCGCTGGGCTCATTGGGACAAGCTGGGATGCACTGGGTGATGTTGCCCGGCTGTACACCCGCATCTACCACTACGATAAGATCGCACACTTCATGGGCGGGGGCGCCGCGGCACTCGTCGTGTTCTTCCTGTACCGCCAACTGCAGCGTTCTGGAAAACTCCAATTACCACCACCGCTCGTCGCTTTCCTGGCTATCTGCACGGCAAACTTCATTGGCGTGCTCTACGAATTGGAAGAATTCTCGGAAACGTACACCTTGAAGAACAACCGCATGGGTGATGCATTCGATACCTCCACCGACGTGCTGTTTAACCTCCTTGGCGCAATAACTCTAGTCAGTATCGTTGCGTACGTTCTCTACCGTAAGAAACGTACTTCTCTCCCGCCCCATGTGTAGCCGTCGTTTCACCATTGTCATTCGTTGCCTCTTTGCTGGATGGGTCGTAGTTGGATTGCTCAATAGCATTGGCCTGATGCACGTCCACGCATCACACGCATGGGCGGGGTTTACCGTGACCGCAGCATGTGTCTGGGGTGCACTGGAATGGCTCAATGCAATCCTCCGGCGGCGACCGTTGCCCACAGTCCCGGGCTGGGCGTACGTATTGGGGATTGCCGGAGTAACGTGGAATGCCATGGACTACCTCCTGCCCGTACCAGCGCGCGGGAGCGTGTACGACAAATTCGTGTACGCCCTTGCTGCTGCTGCGGTTGCGAGCGTTGTGTTCTGGATGTACCACACGCTCCACGAGGGGAACGTTATTCATATCCCGCTACGTACGCTCGGGTTTTTCGCCTTCGTGACGACCATTCTGGTGTGCACGCTGTACAAATTTGAAGAGTACTTTGACGCAAAACTTTTCAACAGCGATCGATTGATGCAGGGCGTACCGGGTGGGTTGAATGCCGACGAGCACTTCCTGTGGAATGTGGTTGGCGCCGCGCTCTTCACCTACTTTGCCGTTCGAGTAATGCGGCAACGCGCTCACCGCCGTACGAACGCAAAAAAGTAAATTGCATTACTATTTCGTAGAGAAGTAATTGCGGTTATCAATGCTTTACAAAGTAAAGTTTTTCTGCTACACTGAATCCAGAAGATATACATGTGAAAATCATCTCACGCACCTGTATCAGTGCCGTTGCGGCAGTAGCAATGGTTTTTGGGTTATTGCCATTATCACCAGCAAACGCTGCCATCACGCGACACATACTTTTTCCCGTCATCGGGCCGACATCTTTTTCCGATGACTTCGGCGCACCGCGCGTTGGCCATACACACGAAGGGAACGACGTCTTTGGCACGAAGGGCCAGCCGCTCGTGGCCGCGGTTGATGGTGTGGTGGAGTGGATCATGACGCCTGAACGAGGTAATGGCTTAGGATTTTCAATTCGTGATGCCGAGGGGTACAGCTACTGGTACTTGCACGTAAACAACGACACGCCGGGCACCGATGACGGAGCGAGCCGAGGCATCTTCGCGTACGCACCAGATTTGTATGGCGGGAATACCGTTGTGGCCGGGCAGCTCCTTGGGTGGTTGGGCGATTCAGGGAATGCCGAGTCAACCCATCCCCACCTCCATTTTGAAATACACGCACCGGACCGACAGGCTACCGACCCGTTTTTGAGCTTGACCGCAGCCCACCACATTACTAAGGCAGTAGTTGGGCCAGCACAGGATAATGAACTCCTCCCCTATGCGCAGTTCACTGGTGGCGCGTCAATTGCCATTGGCGAACTTGATCATAGTTCTCCAGGCTTAGAAATTGTTACCGGAGCTGGCCCGGGTGGTGGACCACACGTGCGCGTCTTTGGTGAAGATCACCATTTAATCAGTCAATTTTCGGCTTTTGAAACCTCGTACCGTGGCGGGATTGATGTTGCCACCGGTGATGTAGATGGCGATGGTACGGATGAGATTATCGTTGCTGCCGGACGCGATCGAGCACCAGAGGTTCGCGTGTTCAGTACGAACGGGGTGGAGCGTGGGCGTTTCTACGCGTACGCGAGAACTTTTTTGCGTGGCCTCCACGTCACCGCCGCCGATCTGACCGGTGATGGTCGCGCGGAAATTATAACTGGCCCACTTCGTGGGGGTGGTCCGCAAATCCGCGTCTTTGATGGAATGGATTTTCACGTTCTGCACCAGTTCTCCGCGTATGCTGATACTTTTCGTGGCGGTGTTGACGTGGCAGCGTATCCCGCCACCGCCACGACGCCATCGCTCATTGTAACGACCCCGTTGCAAGGTGGTGGACCGCAGGTTCGCGTATTCAATGGCATTGACCATAGCGTGTACGCTTCATTCTCTGCGCGAGAGCCAGAGAATCGCGCGGGTATGCGTGTTGCCGTAGCCAACGTGTACACGTCAACCCCTGAACCAGAAATTGTGGTGGTTCCGGAAACGAAAGGATACCCAAGAGCCATTGTGCTCGACCTTGCAGGCAACGTCCTTGCGAACCCGCATTTTCTAGAACCGTGGTGGCAGAGTGGGTACGACGTTGCGGCTGAACCCGGCGGTATCTTGGCCGTGACGGCTACCCCAAGTGAAACTCGCCGACGCACAACCGTACGTTGGGTGTACGGGCCGCTCATGAACTTTAGGTTTGGTTATGGGGGGCAATACCCATTGCGTTGATTGATCTTGACTTCACCATCTAGGAACGCTAGGGTACTTCCATGCAACACACCCTCGCCAATAATAATCAGCAAACGACCTAATTGCCATTGGCGTGCGCTGTGCGCTGTAACAAGTCGCTCCCGCCAAATTGGCGGGTGTTTTGTATTCCCCTGTAGTTTAATTGGCAAAACGCTGCACTGTTAATGCAGTAACTGGTGGTTCGACTCCACCCGGGGGAGCCAGCTCGTTTCGTACTCCGCCCTACGTGAGTGCGCCTTTCGGCTTGCTCACTCCGGACTCCGCACGAAGCCTCGCTTTGCCCCACGAATACGTGCTCGGCACGCTGTGCCTGCGCGCCACATTCGTGGGGACCCCAAGAAGACACTGTGTCCAATGTTTGGGGGCACTGAAGTTCTACTGGTACTGGCCGTACGGGTCCACTTGGACCTGGTTGGTGTTGCTATTGCCGTTTATTGGTTCCACAGGGTCAAGGCTTGGGTTCGTGCCCTGGTTTACATTTATATTTATATTCTGGTTTGTTGCCGCGGCAGGGGTGTGATTATTCCGTTGGGCAAGCACAATCCACACGCCCGCACCAATGAGCGCGAGGATGACGGTGCTAGTAATAATGCGATTACGACGTTGCATACGTAATCACCAGTCTACGCGGGGTTTAATGGAACGTCAAAATAATCACCTACGTAGGCGGCAAACGCAGGAGGCTGTACACTACTGGTATGGAAACGGCTACCACTGCACTCCCCGGACTCACCACAGCTCAAGCGGCCAGCCAGCTAGTAAAGTTCGGCGAGAACTCGGTCGCGGCAAAAGCGAAACTCCGGCCGATTGTTGTGTTCTTCAAGAAGTTCAACAGCCCGCTGCTCATCATCCTCATGTGCGCAGCGGTCATTTCCTTCTTCACCGGTAACCGGACCAGCGCCATCATCCTGGTGTGCATGGTATTTTTGTCGGTCATTCTCGACTTCGTTAATTCGTACCGATCGGAGAAAGCTGTAGAAGCATTGGTCTCGCGGGTCATCACCACCGCAACAGTCATCCGGGACGGTAAGCGGCAGGAAGTGAAGCTTACAACGATTGTTCCTGATGACATTGCCATCTTGTCCGCGGGGGACGTGGTGCCGGCAGACTGCCGGGTGATTGATAGCAACGATTTCTTCGTGAACCAGTCGGTGCTCACCGGCGAATCATTGCCCGTGGAGAAGTCGCACATCGGCGGTGATGCAACGGCGACCAATGTTGACGTAGAAGCGCGTGACGTGGTGCTCATGGGTACGAGCGTGGTCACCGGCTACGCAACGGTGAAAGTGGTACGCACAGGCAAGAACACGGAATTTGGAAAAATTGCCGAACGCCTGACCGCTGCGGAAACTGATACTGACTTTGAGCGGGGGATTAAGAAGTTCAGTAGCTTCATTATGAAGCTCACCATTATCATGGTAGTCTTCGTGTTCGCGGCGAACACCATTAGCGGGCGTGGCTTTTTGGAGTCATTCGTGTTCGCCATCGCCATCGCCGTGGGCATGACCCCCGAATTGCTACCGGTCATCATGTCTGTCTCCTTAAGTCGTGGTGCGGTGCGCATGGCCAAGACCGGAGTCATCGTCAAACACCTGCCGGCAATCCAGAACTTCGGCCGCATGAACGTGTTCTGCACAGACAAGACCGGCACGCTCACCGAGAATCGCATTGTCGTCATGCAGTACGTGGATGGTTTTGGCCAGGTGACTGAGGATGTCCTGCGGTACGCGTACTACAACAGCGCGTTCCACACCGGCGTGCCCAACCCCCTAGACCAAGCGGTGCGCGATTACAAGAAGTGGGACGTTGGGAAGCTGACGAAGATTGATGAAGTACCGTTTGATTTCGAGCGCCGACGAGAATCCATTGTCGTTGACGAAGCGGCGAAACGTTTGCTCATTACCAAGGGCGCGCCCGAGGCGGTATTTCCCATTTGCACGACGTACCTGCACGGTGGCGTGTCGCACGACTTCGATGATGCATTTCGCCAGCAAGCGACCGCGGAATTCTCACGGTTGAGCCAGGAAGGGTACAAGGCGCTCGCCGTGTGCTACCGCGAAGTGTCGAAGCGGCCGGGGACATATGAAAAGGTTGAAGAGCAGGGAATGATCTTCCTGGGCTACGTTGCGTTCATGGATCCCGCAAAGGAAACCGTGAAAGAAGCGCTAGACGATCTGGAACGCCTTGGTGTGGAAGTGAAGATTCTCACCGGCGATAACGAGCTCCTCACGCAGAAGGTGTGTCGGGATATCCAGCTCCCGGTGCGCGGCACGCTCACGGGCGAGCAAATTCGCGCCATGTCATCATTGGAATTCCGCAAGTGCGTGAGCGCAACGACGATTTTCGCGCGCATCACCCCAGAGCAGAAGGAGCGGATCATTCGCACACTGCAAGAAGTCGGCAACGTGGTCGGCTACCTCGGCGACGGTATTAATGACGCGCCGGCACTGAAAGCAGCGGACGTAGGCATTTCGGTGAACAACGCCGTGGACGTCGCCAAGGAGACTGCCGACATCATCATGC
>CAIPSZ010000174.1 GCA_903867845.1 Candidatus Kerfeldbacteria bacterium
AATCATGGAAATGAAAATCTTTTATCCCCGCTCCCAGCACTGCTCTTTCAAAACAACCTCTTAAATCGTTGCCAGGCGATGCGTGAGGCGGTCGTACTCTTTCCCCAGGCGATGTTTCACGTCACCAAGGAAGGCAAGGCGGCTGCGATCTGCAGACGGGTCGGTTGCAGGTTTTTGCGTAGGTGTAGCCATAGAAACGAAAAATCGCATACCGAGCTGGGTGCGATACTCTTGTCACGCGCACTATAGCAAAGCTTGCCTAGTGTAGGCAAGCAGGGGGTTCAGTATCTAGGGTTATGGTTCTACGCTTTCGGTCCAAGTGTAGCCGCCAGGATACCAGCGGTTACTGCAAAAACTGCCAACCACATGACGGCGATGCGAATACTCTGCTGCGGAGTGCGGGCGACGTGCATAGTTTTTCTTTTAGCTTTTTCTTTTACTTCATATAGTATAGCGCATTTTTACACTTTTTGCAAGTTCTCATGCACATCAATGTCTCGAGTACCTTGACAAAACCATATTTATTACCTACGCTCGGGCCATACGGTTCTTTGCTCTATCGCAAAATAACCACAAAATATACACCGGCGGATTTCGGAACAGTGTTCCAAATCTCGCGCAATTCTTGCTCTATCGAAGAAGTTGCCAAGTGGTGATCGCGGCAACAATTCGAAATTCAAGCACTCGCTTCCTGAGTGCTTTTTCTATTGAAAAATTACTTCTTTCGCTTCTTCTTCAGCTGCTTCACCTGCTTGTCGATGAGTGCGTCAATGCGGGTTCGCGTTTGGGCTATGTCGTGGCGAATTTCCTCATGCGTCGCCGCTTGCATGGATCGCTCAGTGACTGCGGTGCGAATCGCACCCACAATATCTTTTTCCAAAGTGGACTGGAGCTTCTCGATCTCGTCGTTTATTTCCGACTCGGCACGGTCCAGGTCAAAACTCTCGGCGCGGCGCCAGTGTTGGTACCGTTCGAAGACAATGACGAGAAGGGCCGAGAGGAAGAAGATAATGATGACCAGCACCATGATCACGCCGTACGTCGGAATGAGGAACCCGAAGAGCCGTAGGGAAGCGCCGAGGGTTTGGAAGGACGCGGGTACGGAATCAGGGCTATCCACGCCGTAGCTGTTCACCACCATGGCCGAGAGCTGGTGGCGGCCAGGAGCGAGGAATGGCGTGGTGTGGAAGCGCCAGAGGATAAGACCATCGGGTATGGCAAAAGATGGATCGGGCGTGATGCGGTTATCCGTTGCCAGGAATCGTCCTGCTTCTTTCCCATCAATGCTTACCACGACTGTATCGCCATCCACGGCTAAGCCATCAACGGTAATTTCCCCAAAGAGTTCAACCTGCGATGGTACCGATGTCAGACGCGGTGCTGGGCTCCCTTGAATGGTGAACTGGCCAATGCCATCCCGGCTATTCCCTGCACCATCAGTCGCGCGAACGGTGAATTGGTGCAATCCGGCTTTCTGCTTGGGCAGTGTGTCCGGGCTCGTGACCGAATTGAAGGGACTACTATCCAGCGCCAAACTGTACACGATGTTCCCGCTGCCACTATCCGTGGTTTGAAATTGCAATTGGACGGTGGGATTGCGCTCGCCACCTTCCTGCACCACTTGGGGCACGAAGCTCGCCGGTGGTTGTGTGTCGATCTGCACCCGATAGTGCACGGTGGGCGACCAGCCGGCTGCGTACTTCGCGCGTACGTGGAAGTACCACACGCCATCAGCGGTTTGGTTGAACTGAATGGACCCGCTATTGGTTTCAAACGCTTCATCTGGCGTGGTGTACGGTGATTGGTCAAACGCGTAGCTCACCCCGGTCATACCGGCGGGCCGGGACCAGGTTAAGCTGACGTCGGGTTTTGCATACCAGGACCGTTGGTCAGGGTGCGTGGTGGACCCAACCGATGGCACGGGGGTGTTCGGCGTAATCGGTGTGGGTGTGGGCTGGGGGGTTGGCGTTACTGCTTGCGCGTTGAGCGTAACCGTAGCACTACCGTAATTGGTCAGGATATTCGTGCCTAAACCATCGTTCGCCAGGATTACCCCAGAAGTGAAGCTCAATCTTGCGGTACCCGTTGCCGTGGCGCGAAAAGTAACGGTAAGAACGCCCCGGCCACTGCCCGTGTAGCCGGGCGTGGGCAAGCCTCCGCCAAATTGCACGTACCCATTGCTATTCGAGTACGAAGGTTCTTGGGTCCAGTACGAGAACAGACCGCCCTTACTCACACTCGTCACTTGCAACTTATCGGCTGGGAAAGTGAGCTTTCCCTGGCCGGCGTTCATGGCTTGGTCTGCGCTGCTGACACTTACCGTGAAGCTCTTTGTATCACCAACTGTCATGCTCGTGCTGGATGGGGAAACGAGCAATGACGCGGCCAGTACAGCGTGCCCAGCGCATACGCCGAAAGCAATGATCGTGGCAGTTAATGCGTAGCGGTAATTCCGGCTCATAGTTTCGGGGGCTGGGTAGGGTTGAGGAAATCTGCGCCTTCGGAAGGACTCGCATCTGCAGGAGGAGTGCTCGTGGGCGCCGCCGGGTCAGACCACGCC
>CAIPSZ010000175.1 GCA_903867845.1 Candidatus Kerfeldbacteria bacterium
GTGTAGCTCTATAGCACGCTATATCACTGAAGCGGGTGACCATATCACCCGCTTTTCTTTTTCATACCATTTCACGACTTCCTTACGTTTGTAGGTCATAGTGCTAGGATGGAAACCATGCAGTACGCCGCGTACAAACGAGCGCAGAGGTACCTGGAAGCACTCCCCCAGCAGGTCTTCGCCCCACGCCACCAGCAACCCGAGCTTTCGTTGGAACGAACGCGACGACTTCTGGCGCAGGTTGGTAATCCGGAGAAGGACTTCCAGTACGTCCATGTGACCGGCACGTCAGGCAAAGGTACGGTGAGTACTATGGTGTACGAAATGCTCCGCGCTGCGGGGAGGCGTGTCGGACTTTTCACCTCGCCGCACGTCACCACGACGTTGGAGCGTATTGCACTTAATGGCAAGCTCACTTCGGTTGAGGACTTCTTGTGGGCGTTCCACCGCGTGAAGCCGTTCGTGGACCAGTGCTTGCGCGAAGAACGTCGCTACGTACCCTCGCACTTCGAGACCTTGCTGGTCATGGCCATGCTCATCTTCCAGCGGCGTGAGGTACGCTGGGTGGTACTGGAAGTTGGCTGCGGCGGGGAATTCGATCCCACGAATATCATTCCCGCGCCACGGGTAGCGGTGGTAACGAATGTTGGCTTAGATCACCAGCACCTCTTGGGCAGGACGAAAGCGAAAATTGCCTGGACCAAGGCGGGAATTTTCAAGCGCGGTTCTCATGGTCTTTCGGCAGAGATGGATGCACGGATCCGAAAGGTACTTACCCAGCGTGCTCGCGCTGCGCACATGCCGTTGGCATTCGTTCATATAGGCAGGAATGCCACCCACCAAGAACGCAACGCGCAACTCTCGCGAGCTATTGGTCGTGCGCTACGACTCTCGACGAGTGCCATCGACCAAGGTTTACGGCACACGCGCGTTGCGGCGCGGATTGAGCGAATCGCCCCGCACGTCATCATTGATGGCAGCCACAACTTCGATAAACTTACGGCGCTGAGCCGAACCGTGCGCGTGCTAAACTACAAGCGCATCCACGTGCTCTTTGGCATTGGCAGCAAGAAAGATGTAGCGAAAAGTCTCCGCCCTCTGGTAAAAATTGCTGAACACTGGACACTAACGCAGGCGAGCGTTGCCTACCCCGTGCCCATGCCACCAAAGTTGATCGCTCGAGCGCTCCGTTCCATTCGGCCAACAGCACGCATCACTATCCAGCCCAATGCCGAACGCGCGCTCACGCATGCGCTCCGAACGCAACAACCTGGCGACCTCCTGCTCATAACTGGCTCGTTCTACCTTGCGGGCCAGCTCCGCCAGCACTGGGTACCCGAACGTTTCATCCTCACGCACCGAACGCTTTTCCCATGAACCGCATTGACGGACGACAACTCGCCGCTGCTATCCGCGCTGACCTTACCAGCAAGGTTAGTGCAATGGCGACGAAACCTGGCCTGGCCATTGTCCTGGTCGGCGATGATCCGGCCTCGCACACCTACGTGCGGCTCAAGGAAAAAGCTGCCAAGGAAATAGGCATCCATGTGACCATTGAACTATTTCCTGCATCCGTCACCGAAGCCGACGTGACGAGCACGCTGCAGACGCTGAATGCTGACCCGAGCATTCACGGCATCATCGTCCAGCTCCCCTTGCCTGCCCCGCTGAACGCCGATCGCATTGTGGGCACAATTGCCCCAGCCAAAGACGCTGACGGCTTCTTACCCGTGAACTTGGAACGCGTGCGTCAGGACCCAACTGCATTGCCGCCAGTACTGTGCGACGGGATCTGGCAGCTCATTGCGAGCACTGGGCAATTGTACGAGGGCAAGAAAGCCGTGGTCCTTGCAAACTCCACCACCTTTGGCGAACCCATGGCCATGCACCTCACCCACCACGGGCTGGATGTCCAGATTGCCTACCCACCCTTCCACCACAGCCAGGAACTCACGCGCGCCGCTGACGTCATTGTCATTGCCATTGGCCAGCCGCACTTCCTCAAGGCGACCGATATACAACCTGGCGCTACGATTATTGACGTTGGCTACACCCGCGTGGATGGAAAAGATGCTGGCGATGTTGATACCGCATCCCTGCAGGACGTTCCCGGCTGGCTCACACCCGTGCCCGGCGGTGTCGGCCCCATGACCGTCGCCATGCTCCTCCAGCGAACCGTAACCCTCTGTTCCAATGCCCAGCGTTAAGCAGCGTATTCAATCCTACTTCCGCTTCTGCCCCCACTGCGGCTCGCGGTCAAAACTCCATCGCGTCCACGATACCCACGAACTCCACTGCCCGAAATGCGGCTACACGTTCTGGATGAACTCCAAGCCCACGGCATCCGCACTCATCATTCGCAACGGGAAAGTCCTCCTGACCAAACGCGCCATTTCCCCGTTCAAAGGTCAGTGGGACATCCCGGGCGGCTTTCTGGACGTGCACGAAGATCCAATCACCGGATTGCAACGGGAAATGCACGAGGAGCTTGGCATACGCGTCAGCAAACCGAAGTTCCTGAGCGTGTACGTCGGCATGTACCCCAGCACCCCGCCCCAGTCCACGCTCAACTTGTACTACGTTGTCACGAAGTACACCGGTACGCTCAAACCGCAAGATGACGTGGCGGCGTTCGCCTGGCAAAGTTTGCGGCGCCTACCCAAAAAACTCGCCTTCGGGAATAACCGCCAGGCGTTACGAGATTTTGTAAAAATGACGAAGCGGAATATAGTTTAGCTCGCTCCGGGGGCCTGGAAGAATGACGCGACGTACGTATATGCCAGGACACAGCCACCGGCGCGTAGCCCAGCATTCACATCATTGGTGTTCGTAGTAAATTGACTGCCGCACCACGTTTCAACAGCGCTCGTTCGTTTGGCTACCTCCGTTTCCAGTGTCTGCTGCGTGGTATCGGCCGGTCCATTCAGAACGGCCTGCACCGTCTCCGCAAACTTCGTGCACATAGCGTTCTTTTGCACCGTGCTAAAGAGCTTCTGATCCGCTGGGAGTGAGCCGAGGCAGTAGGTGGTAAATTGTGAAATCGTCAAACGCCCCGGTCCAGTGGGCGAGTAACTACTCCGTATTTCAGTAAGGTCAGTATACCCATCCCCATCGGTGTCGGCCTTCAATGGGTCGGTGCCGTAGAGTTTTTCCTGCGCATCAGATAAGCCGTCATGATCACTATCAAGCGATGTGCCGGTAGTTGAGGTATTCGTGGCGGCTACGTTCGTATTCCCCACGTTCACATTCGCCACACTAGCATTGCTGTTTTGATTCACATTCGCGTTCGGGAAAACACCCGTGGTATTCACATTGCTAGTATTCACGTTCGTGACGTACACGGGCTGATTTGTTGGGGTGGAAAGGTCAGTCTTGGTCTTCTTGCCGTAGACCACAAACGCCAACGTGCCACCAGCAATGCATACCACGGCAATGAGTGAGCCAATGATGATCCAGCGCTTGCGCGTGCTCGCCTCACCTTCCTCTGGGTGCGGTACGGGCGTAGTTTGCGCCAGCACGTACGCCACTTTGGCTTCCGACGGTTTGGGCACGGTACGCACTGGCTTCAGCGGTCCCCAGTCCTTCTCCTCCTGCACTGGCGCAGGCGGTGCTGGCGGTGGTGGCGCAGCCGGACGGGGTGCTTGTGGAATTGCCGCCTCTGGAACGGGCACGAAACCCGACGCTGGTGCTTGCGGTGCGCGGCGCCATGGTGGTTGCGGCCCTCCGGGGCTCGAAGGTGATGGTGTGTTCTCGAACATCGTGGTACTAGTATACCGTAGCTTTCCCGCTTCCGAAAACCTTGCTAGCATCCCCACCTATGGCACTGCAAATTGGCATCGTCGGTTTACCCAACGTCGGCAAGTCCACGCTCTTCCGCGCGCTCACCAAGAAGCAGGTACCGGCCGAGAACTACCCCTTCACCACCATTGACCCGAACGTGGGCGTGGTGGAGGTGCCGGATAATCGCCTGCCCCAGCTGGCGAAAGCGTGCAGCTCCGAGAAAATCGTACCCGCCATTTGCGAGTTCGTGGACATTGCTGGATTAGTCCGCGACGCGCACAAAGGCGAAGGCTTGGGGAACAAGTTCCTGGCGAACATTCGGGAGGTGGCAGCTATCGCGCACGTGGTACGAGTATTCACCGATCCCGATGTCATCCATGTGGATAACCGCGTGGACCCGGTGCAGGATGTGGAGACCATTGAAACTGAACTCGCCCTGGCTGACCTGGACGCCGTGAAGAAGCGCATTGGCACCATCGAGGGGAAGGCGAAGTCAGGAGATAAAATTGCCCTGGCCGAGTTGCCATTGCTGGAGGCGCTGGAGAAAGGCCTAAGTGCAGGCACGCCCGCACGCGCCCTTGGGCAGGATGAGCCCACGCAAACCTTGGTAAAATCCATGAGCCTGCTTTCGGGCAAGCCCGTGGTGTACGTGGCGAACGTGGATGAGAAGGATATTGCAAACGCTGCTGCCATCCAGATGGACTTAGCCAGTAAGCTCCACCGCGAAGCGAAGGATGTCATTGTTATTTCTGCAAAAATTGAAGCCGAGCTCGCCGAACTTGAACCCGAGGAAGCGAGCGTGTACCTCAAAGACCTCGGCTTGAGCGAGCCAGGGCTCAACCGGCTCATCCAGCACGCCTTCACAACGTTAGGGCTTATGACGTTCTTCACTGCTGGCCCCATGGAGTCCAAAGCCTGGACCATTCACCAGGGCACTGCTGCCCCGCAAGCCGCGGGCGTTATCCACACCGACTTCGAGAAGACCTTCATCCGCGCCGAAATTATGAACTGGAAAGACCTGCTGGCGTACGGCGAGCAGGGCTGCAAGGAGAAAGGTTTGCTGCGCATTGAGGGCAAGGAGTACGTGATGCAGGATGGGGACGTTGCCCATTTTCGCGTGGGCGCCTAACTGAACAGGCCTTGACGAGCTGTTTAGCGTTCATCCGTACAGCGGTACACTTCAGGTAACAGCGGACTTTACATCAAACGAACCAACTTCGCAGAAGGAGGCCGTCTTCGACTCTACACACAATAGTGGAGCAGGTGCTGTCCGTCGACGCTTGGTACGTCGCGTACAGTACCCACCAGTAGCGCACTACCGTGCTACCCCGAACGACCGCAACAGACGAAGTTCATCCCTTCCAGCCGTAAGCTGGGGAAACCGACAACCTGAAACCGTGCAGCCACCTGCACAAGGAGGGCACATCAATGAAAACATTAGTCATCAGGATCAACCTGGAGGTGTGCGCGGTAAAGCGGTGAGAAAGGTGGTGATCTAAAACAATGCCAGTACAAGCCCGCGCTGGCACAAGCACAACCATCTGGGGAAAATCCCTAGAATAAATATACGCCGGTTCCGAAGAGCCGGCGTTTTTTATTGCACCTTGAGTATTCCACTCGGCAAACCAATCCGCTTCAGCACGGGCGCGGCTTCGGTGGCGGTCATCCAGCGTGGCTGGGCTGCGTTATCGATCTTCACCAGCTTCAGCTGCACTTGCGCCACCTTCCCGTTGCGGACCGTCACCACCGCAACCGCACCCTGTTCCGTAAACACGGAAAAAGACTGGTCAAAAACCAAGTTGCCCAAGGAGTACACAATGGGCACGTGCTTGTACACTTCCACCGGCTGCACCCAATGCGGGTGGGCGCCCACGACCAAGTTCGCCCCAGCATCAATGGCGGCATGCGCGAAGTTCTTCTGCTGGGTAGTGAGCGTCTGCGTGTACTCGGTGCCAGCGTGCATAGAGACAATGACGAAATTCGTGATTTTCTTCGCCGCACGTACGGCCTCTTGCATGCGGTCAATGTCCATACCCGCTATCGTCGGGACGGCCGGATTCCCATTCGGCGCCTTCTCGTTGTACGCGTACGCCAGCACCGCCACGAGCTGGTCTCCGGCTTTCACGTACCGCGCGCTGTACGCGCTACTCGCGGTAAAGCCCGCACCCGCTGCTGTTATGCCATTCATCCCGAGTGTGTTGAGCGTGGTCGTGATGCCGAGGTTGCCCTGGTTGCGGCTGTGGTTGTTGGCAAAGGACACCACATCTACACCCAGGTTCGTTAGCGCGGTCACGTGGCTAGGGTTTGCCCGAAAGATCATGTCCGCGTTCAATGGCGGGCCAGGTGCAAACGGCGACTCCAAGTTGACGAACGCGAGATCTGCTTTCCGAAAATCAACGGCGATATTCTGGGTAAGCCAGCGAGCATCGTGCTTGCCACGTTTATCTACCTGCTCACGAACGAAGCGGCCAAGCATCACGTCCCCGCCAAAAATCATGGAGACATCTGCTGCTGCCGCAATTCTTGGCAACAACAAGAAGGCTAGGCCAAAAATTACTACGAGTTTACGCACGCTTTTGCAGGATGACGATTTCCCGGCCCACAATTTGGTCCGGCCGGCTGTAGAGAATGGTGCCGCGCGGGGTGGAGCGGAACCACGATTGCTGGGTGAGGCTTGGGGGTGGCGCGACGAAGGTGAACCCGGCAGCGTGCGCAGCTTGCTGCAGCTGGAGGAAGTACCCGTTGGGTTCCACGCGGAAGAACGGCCAGATCATCACCGCACGTCCGCTCGGCTTCAACACCGCGGCAATGTTCGTCAGCCACTGGGTGTACTGCCGGCTCAGCGCAGACACCAGCGGCAGCAGGACGCGCCCGGCTGGCACGCCGCGCTGCGGTGGGCCCAGGTACGGCTCGGTCACGACCGCGTCAATGGAACCAGCTGGGTAGAGGTCGGGTAGCTTTCCGGCATCGCCCAGGCGAACGTCGACCGCGCTTGCTGCCGGCACGTCCCGCTGCGTGGCCAGCCAGACCAAGTTCTCCTGCGTGTCGCTCACCGCCTTGGCGCTCACGTCCGAACCGAAGAGCTTCTCAAATCCCATCATTGCCGCTTCTTGCAAAATTGTCCCCGAACCGCAGAACGGGTCGAGCAAGACGCTCGTCGGTTGCAAGTGCGCCAGGTTGATCATAACCTGCGCAACTTTTGGTGGCAGCACGCCAGACTTCATGTCGCGCTGCGGCCGGCCCACGTCGCGGTCGCCGTACGCCGAAATATCCTGCGTGGCAATCGTGAAACCGTACACGAGACCTGATGGCTGGACAAGAACGAGGAGCTCGAAGCCGCGTTCCAGAATTTTCCCCTGGGTGAGCGCGGCGGAGGAAAGTGTGGATTCTTTGGATACGACAATGCGCGCCGAGCGACCTTGCTCCACCATAGTGCGCTTCACGCGTTGCAGCATGCCACCGAGGTCGCGTCGAAAATTTCGGGTTGGCGCTACACCCCCGTCGTACGCGCTCGCGCCAAAGGCAATCCGGGCGGTGCTCCCCGCCGGAATGCGGTCCGGCCACTGCTTGTCCAGGACGTGCTCGAGCTCGGCAAGATCCTTGACGGTTCCCGCAACCTCGCCAACTTTTACGAGACCGCCACTCCGCTGCTGGAGCTGGTACGAGGTTAGCCCATCTGGGGGAGGCAGAACCGCAAGTTCTTTCGTGAGCACGCCGAAATCCTCAGTTTGCGTGAGTCGGCAGAGTTCCCAAGCAGACAGGGTTGGCTCGCGGCCAAAGACGGCAATAATGTCACCAGATTCCATGCCTGCAGTGTAGCGTGAGAAGCGGCAATGCCAAAGGCCCTTTCGTGGTCCTGGGAGGTATACCGAACTGTTTCGACCCCGAATCCCCCATCCTGCCCATACCCCTTGACGCCAAACCCCTCACTTGGTACTCTCCACCTACTTTTCACCCGTCTTTTGCATGCCTACACAACACTACGAACTGCTCTGCCTCATCGGCGCCGAGCATAGCCCCGAAGCCACCGAGACCATCCTGCACGCTACCCGTGAGCTCGTCACCAAAGCGGGCGGCGAGGTCTTGAACACGAGCGTCATTGGCAAACGCAAGCTCGCCTACGCGGTCGCCAAAGAGAAATTTGGCACCTACTTCCTGCTGGATTTTAATCTGGACGGTAGCGCGCTCCATGATCTTGACCGTGCGCTCACCCTGCAGAACGACGTCATCCGCTTCCTCACCATCAAGACCAAGCTGAAGACCGCCAAAGAACTGGAAGAAGAGGTGCGCATCCAAGAGAAAATCCAAGCCCGCAAGTCCCGCGAAGAAGCGGCCCAGCGCCAGGACCACGAAGCCGAACAGCGCGCCGCCGAAGCCGCGGAACCCAAGCGCAAAGCCGAAGCCCCGCTCACCCTGGAGGATATCGACAAGAAAATTGACGAGATCCTGGACGAGGATATTGCCAAGTAATTTCGCCCGTCTAAACGTAACACGCGTATGATGAACCTCAACAAAGCCATGATCATCGGGAACGTCACCCGGGACCCGGACGTGCGCACCACCGGCGGCGGCCAGCAAGTCGCCCTGTTCAGCGTCGCCACCAACCGCACCTGGACTGACCCGAGCGGCCAGAAGAAAGAGCAGGTGGAATTCCACAGCGTCGTCGCCTGGCGCAAGCTCGCCGAGATCATCGGCCAGTACGTGAAGAAGGGCGGCAAGATCTTCGTGGAAGGCCGCTTGCAGACCCGCTCCTGGGATGACCCCAGCGGCGTGAAGAAGTACCGCACCGAAATTGTTGCAGAGAACGTCATCATGCTGGATCGCAAGCCCGGCACCCCCGGTGGCCCTGGTGGCGCGCCCGTGGACATGGCGCCCGAAGCCCCAACCGCGCCAGCTGAACCTGAAGTGAACGTCGACGACATTCCTTTCTAATCCCCTGCCCTCATGCCTTTGATGCGCCAGTCACGTCAGAAAGCCGCCCCACCGCCAACGCCCAAGCAGTGCTACTTCTGCGTGCTCGGGGCCAAGACCATTGACTACAAAGACACGCGCAGCTACCAGAAGTTCGTGTCGTCCTACTCCAAGATTCTCCCCCGCCGCCGCACGGGACTCTGCATGCGGCACCAGCGCATGACTGCCGAAGCGATCAAGCGGGCACGGTTCATGGCGCTCGTCCCCTACACCCCCCGATAATTTCCGGTTGGCGTCAGCGTTTTTTGTAACGCGGCGGCAACGTCCGCGTTTTCATTTCCCCTCCTTTAGGCACTGCCCTATGTCGATGCTCACCATGAATGACCTCCGCGTCGGGGTCGCCATTACCCACGAGAACGAGCCCTACGTCGTGCTCTGGTCTGACTTCATGCGCACTGCCATGCGCAAGCCAGTGATGCGCACCAAGCTCCGCAACCTCATCAGTGGGCGCGTGCTGGAATTGACCTTCAAGCCGGATGACAAAATCCAGGAAGCGGATTTAGAGCGGGGTAAGGCTAGCTACTTGTACCTGCAGAACGGCGAGCACTACTTCATGGACCAGACCACCTACGACCAGTTCTTCCTGACCACGGACCAGCTCGGTGACCAGGCCAAGTACCTCAAGGAAGGTACCGAAGTCCAAGTACTGAACTACGAAGGCCGACCCGTAACAATCCAGATTCCAAAAAAGTTAGAGTACACCGTGGTGGAAGCCCCAGATGCGGTCAAGGGCGACACGGCCACGAACACCAGCAAGACTGTGAAGCTTGATAACGGCTTGGAGATTAAAGCCCCCATGTTCATCAAGCAGGGTGAGAAGATTCTGGTGAACACCGAGACTGGCGACTACAGCGCCCGGTCGGGAGAATAGGCAAACTCCACCAAGAGACGTACAATTCATTTGTACTTCATCTTTAGCGTACTCCGATATGGACACACCTTTGGGTGACCGCGCTCCACAAAACATTCCAACTGGCAAGAGTAAACCAATGAAGCAATCAATGTGGTCTTTTTTACGTCAACGCTGGTATTTAACTTTGCCTCTAGGTTTGATTATAGTTGCGGGAGTAATTTGGGGAACTACCTCCTATTTTTTGACTAATAGCATTTCTCCACTAACGCTTTTCCCACAAGCGCCACATAGAAGCACTACAGTATTTTTAGGCTCTGATACTAGTAAAGAAGGAAAAGAGTGGGACACAGCATGCCGTAAAGCTGGGGGTACAGTTTGGAGAGATACTTCAGATGGCGGGAATGTTGACTATTGCTTAGCGGGTAAATACTCAGATGCTGGAAAAACCTGTACAAAAAATGAGGATTGTATATCAAATAAATGCCTGCGCGAGCAATTAGGTTATAGTATGTACTGCGCTTACGCTACAAACTGGAATGGGCCAAAAATGTAATAGTAGTTTGGCATCAAAAACTAATCGAGCGCGCCCACGGAGAGGTGCGCTCGGGTTGTTCATATGCCTCCAAGCGCATGCTCTCTAGCATGCGCGTCTATTACCACCAGCGCTCGCAAAAAAAAGAAAACCCCGGTCTTCCAAGTAAATGGAGGCACCGGGGCAGTAGCAGCACGATCGCCGAAGGGTTAAAGGGGGGACTAGCCGAGCATGAAGCTCTTCGTTTCACCAGAGCTGATTGCCTTGACGCCTTTCTTAAAGAGGCGAAGGCCTAACGCTTGAACTTCTTCGCGCGTCACTGCACGGTAAGCGGTAAAACTCCAAGTGCCAAAGCGCTTCCCATTGTTAGTATCTTCGAGTACATCTTCTTGGGTTTTGCCGATGAAGCGTACAAGCCCGCCTTCCTGCTTTGTAAATTCAATGAACACCATAAGTTGGTCCTCCTACCAATATTTCTGTATTTCTACCCTTATTTAGCCTAGGACATTAGCTTTCTTTCGGGCATTTGTCAAGCGCGAAGGTAACCCGATAACAAACATTGGGGGGAACCAATCGAGCGCACCCACGGAGAGGTGCGCTCGGAGTTTTATTGGGGTGTAACTAGCTGGCTTTCTTATCTTCTAGCTCCTTCTCCTTCACCCGCTTCACAATTGCGGCACGGAGGTCTTTGGCGAACTTCGGGTTCTCCTTCACGTAGTTCTTGGCTTGCTCGCGGCCGACGCCGAGCTTGATCTCGCCAAAGCTCACAGTGTTGCCAGTCTTCTCCAGCACGCCCAGGTTTAACCCGAGGTCAATGAGGTCAGCCGAGGCAGAGATGCCTTCGGCGTACATGATGTCGAACTCGGCCACACGGAAGGGCGGGGCAACCTTGTTCTTCACAATCTTGGCTTTCACGCGGTTGCCGACGATTGCTTCCCCGCTCTTCAGCTGGGCAATGCGACGCACGTCAATGCGCATGGAGGAGTAGAACTTGAGCGCCATGCCACCGGTCGTTGTTTCCGGGTTGCCGAACATGATGCCAATCTTCATGCGAGTCTGGTTGATGAAGATGACGACGGTCTTGGTCTTGGCAATGATAGCCGTGAGCTTGCGCAGGGCTTGGCTCATTAAACGAGCTTGCAAGCCCATGTGGCTGTCCCCCATCTCGCCTTCAATTTCGGCTTTGGGGGTAAGCGCGGCCACCGAGTCCACGACGATGACGTCCACGCCGTTGCTGCGCACGAGCGTTTCCACAATTTCCAGTGCTTGCTCGCCGTTGTCCGGCTGGGAAATGAGCAGCTCATCCACGTTCACGCCAACTTTGCGGGCGTAGTCCGGGTCTAGCGCGTGCTCCGCATCCACAAAAGCGGCAATGCCGCCTTCCTTCTGGACTTGGGCAATGATGTGCAGGGTGAGCGTGGTCTTGCCCGAGGCTTCGGGCCCGAAGATTTCAATGACGCGGCCACGGGGCACGCCGCCCACACCCAGGGCGAGGTCCAGCGACAAACAGCCTGTGGAAATTGCTTCCACGCGCTGGACGTTCTGCTTAGAGAGGGTCATAATGGCACCTTCGCCAAAGCGTTCCTGGATATTGGCAATGGCTTGGGCAGCGGCCTTGTGCTTGTCGTCGCCGCTCATCACTGCGTTTTCTTGGCTTTTCTTAGGCATAAAATAAAGGGGTTAGTTCGCCTCTTGTTCACTCTCCGTAGCCTTAGCATAGGAGGGTCGCCCGCCTACGCCCGTCAGAGGGCTTCGGTGGGTGAAGCCTATTGTACCACAGCCGGGATTTGGACCAACACCCGCCGGGTGACCGTGGTGGTTCGGCTGCTCTTGCGGTTGGCGGTAATGGTCAGTGTGTTCAAACCTTGCTGCAGGTCAATGACTTCGGTGAAGCTACCGCTCGTATCTACCTGCACGGTCTGGCCGTTCACCTGCACGGTCACTTCTGGGTCGGTCTTCCCCACCAGCGTAACCTTGGGTTCGGTCACGACAGTGTCGGCTGCGGGTTGCGTCACGACGAGTTTCGGCGCGGCAACAATGTGCGCTACTTGAAAACCAAAAATGACGAGAGCAATAACCACAAACCCGGCGATTCCGAGGAATCGCACGTTCTTGTACGTCAGCTTCGGCTGGGCCACGCCCCGCGTGCGCGCTGCCGACTCGTCAATGCTCCGCTTCCGCGTCGGCTGCACGCTCGGCTCTTCTTCAAAACGACTAATCACCGATTCGGGTGAGAGGTCAAGGACTTCAGCAATGCTCCGTAAAAACCCGCGCACGTAGGTGAGGCCGGGGGTTTGGTCGTAGCGTCCGGCTTCAATCGCCGTCACGTACTTCACTTGGACGCTTGACCGCTGTGCAACCTCTTCCAGGCTCAACCCCGCTTCTTCCCGTACAATGCGCAGTGCTTCACCGAGCGTATCGGGTGGCAACTCGCGTCGACCAAAACTCATAGTTGGGTATCCTGCTGCTCGTCGTCAGCTGGTTCATCTGCGGGCATATCCGGCACGGGAATGCCGTCATTCGGATCCGTCTTGAGCATAACTTCACGGGGCTTGGCGCCATCGCCCGGGCCGATCACACCTTGCTCTTCGAGTAAATCGAGTAAACGCGCGGCCCGCGCATAGCCCACGCGCAACCGGCGCTGCAGGAGCGAGGCGGAGGCTTTCTGCGCGCGCAGGATCACGTTCTTCGCTTCTTCCAAGAGCTCGTCATCGTCTTCATCAGCGCCCGGCTCCCCCACCATGACGCCGCCATTCGTGCCAATGAGACCCTGGGGCTTCTCCACGATGTCGCTGACGTACTCCGGCTTGGCTTGCTGCGCCAGCGCTTCCACAACGCGCTCAATTTCCTTGTCCGTGACGAAGCACCCTTGCAAGCGCTTGGGCTTGGAGAGTTCGGTGGAGCTAAAGAGCATGTCACCCCGACCGAGTAGCTTCTCCGCGCCCGGTGAGTCCAGGATGGTGCGGGAGTCGATGGCAGACGCGACGGTGAAGGCGATGCGCGTGGTGATGTTCGCCTTGATGAGCCCGGTGATGACGTCCACGGACGGACGCTGCGTGGCCACGATGAGGTGGATGCCCACGGCGCGCGCCATTTGCGCCAGGCGGATGATGGCAGCTTCCACTTCCCGGGCGGCCACAGCCATGAGGTCAGCGAGCTCGTCAATGACCACGACGATGTACGGCATGGGCTCAGGATGACCTTGGTTGTACGCCTGGATATTCCGCTTGCCCACGCTGGAGAGCAGCTGGAAACGTCGGTCCATTTCGTTCACTACCCAGCGCAAGGCATTAATCGTCTTTGGCACTTCGGTGATGACCGGGGTGAGCAGGTGCGGGATGCCGTTGTAGTTGGTGAGCTCCACGCGCTTCGGGTCCACCAGGATGAGCTTGAGGTCATCCGGCCCGTTCTCGTAGAGGAGGGAGAGGAGAATGGTATTGATGCACACGGATTTTCCCGAGCCCGTGGCACCGGCAATGAGCATGTGCGGCATGCGGTCCACGTCCGCGGTCCAGGATTCACCAGTGACGCTCTTGCCAATGGCCACGGCGAGGGAGGACTTTCGCTCCTGGAAATTTTTGGACTTCAGAATATCCACCAGGCGGACAATCGCCGCGGCCTGGTTTGGCACCTCAATGCCGACCAGGGATTTTCCGGGTATTGGCGCTTCAATGCGAATGGGGTGCGCGGCCAAAGCGAGTGCCAGGTCGTTGTGGAGCGCGGTAATCGAGTTGAGCTTCACCCCATCTGCCGGCTTGAGCGTGAACTGGGTCACGGTCGGGCCCACGTTGACGTCGCCCATTTCCACGTCAATGCCGAAATTCGCCAAGGTCTTCCGAATGCGCTCCTGGTTCGCCACGATGTCACCGCTCGTTGGCTTGCTCGACGTTGCATCCAGTAAATCCAGACTGTAGGAAATCTTGCGATGAATTTTCGGTTTCGGTATGAGCTCGGGGGTCGGTGCAATGGGCGCGTCACCTGGCATTGCCGGTACGTCTTTACTGGCAAAGGAAACTGGTTCTTCATCAGCTTCGGCGTCAGGCTCCATGGGCGGTGGGGCAATTTCCTCCACCGGTCGGTTCGCGCGGAATTTGTCCGTCATCCCCTGCCAGCGCAGGCGCAAACGCTTGAAGATGTTCCCCTGCTCGGCCAAGTTGTTCAGGGACGTATCGAGCATGATGAGGAGACCGATGAGAAACATGGCGACGAGGACGACGATGCTGGCCACGTAGCCCATGGCGCGCATGAGCGGCCAGGCGAACAGAATGCCGAAGGCACCGCCACCGCTGCCATCACCCAGGCGCGTGCCCATGTCGTAGAGCGGGATAAAGAGCTGGAGCAACCCGGCAAAGCCGAACCAGCCCACGAACAGCCCGACGTAATTGGCGGGACGGAGCGTGAACTTCTGCGGTCGGAAGAGGAAGCTTGCCCAAATGACCAGAACGACCGGGAATGCGAAGCGTGCCCAGCCGAAGAGCCAGCGGAGGACGCTATCCAAGCCTTTACCAAAGCCACCCGCAAAGTGGAACAAGCTCAGCACACTAATGACCGCAACGGCGATGAGGATGGTGACGGCCACGCCCTGCCGCGTTTCGGCCTTAAGGGTCGGCGCCTTCACTTTCGGTTCCCGCGGCTGTCGCACCTCAACCTTGCGGGCGCGCTGTTGCTCCGACCCCGAAGCGGGCTGCGGTTCATCTTTGGAACGCGCAGGTTGTTCAGAATTTTTCGGACGTTGGGCCATACTGTACGATGAAGATTACCATTTCCTTACGAAAAAGACGAGGTTCTTTTGACTGGTGGCCGTAAATCATAGACCCCGTAGGGGCGGAGCTTGCTCCGCCCAATCTAGTTTGGGTCGAGCAAGCTCGACCCCTACGTTCGACTTAACTAGCGCGGGCGTCCCTGCCCGCGCAGTATTTACGAAAGCTTCTCAGCGACTTCTCCGGCGGAGCCAGATCCGCCTCTGGCGGAAGTCACGTTCGTTGTATACAGTCACCGGACTAAAGTCCGTATGAAAAAAGAAAACCCCAGCCTTCCAAGTGGAAGATCCGGGGTCAAACGTACGAACTGCAATACTTGCACTCAACTCACGAGAACGGCTGCGGGGAGATTAGAATACCAGTCCATAAAAACAACCGTGTATACATCTTTATGCCAGGAATTGTCGTTGCCCCGAAAGAGACAGAGAACGCACAGATCGCCATCTGGGTTCTGCAGAATAGTAGCCCAGAATGAAAGAAAGGTGATGTTCTTCGTCTCATACAACCAATTCAGAGTCACGTGTCCTTCTTCCTCCCAAAGGGCGAGGAAATGATCGTCGCCCAATTGAATGTCGGCAGGGGAAGTCTTGATACGATAGAGGCGCTCTTTACCGGTGATGTTGGACTCGCGTCCTTTGAGATAGTCCTTACCGATGATCTTGGCGGCGTTTAAGTACTGCCCGGGCCGCTTGCCAAGGCGCTGAGCAACTTTCCAACCCTTACCCAGAAACTGCTCGGGGTTGAAAAACTTGCGCAGTAGAACGCGAGGTTGAGAAGCAAGTTGGTAGTCTTCGGCATACTGGACTACCACCTTAACAAAACCGTCAACGAGTCGGCTGGACCATATCGGGTCCTCGATAACCCCCTGGGTAAGTCCACTACTGACATTGGTCTTCCGCAAAGCCGCAGCGAGCAAATCCTGAATTTTACCGATTTGCCCAGCGGTAATGGGTGTAGCATCGGATGGGTTCATGGTTCCTGCCATGGCGTCATCCTCCTTCTGCATTCACTAGATTCGTCTAGCGCCGTTGAGGGCGTATTGCCCACATTTTTCAACAATTTTGTTGATAGACCACTCTAGCAAAAACACGATGAATGTCAAGACCAAAAAGCCCCGCGATTGCGGGGCTTTTGAACTCCTGAATGATGCTTACTTCTTGAGCGGTTCGCCAGCTCGGTACCCAGTTCCCGCGGGGATGAGCTTGCCGATGATGACGTTCTCCTTGAGGCCGCGCAGGCGGTCCACCTTGCCCGAGACTGCAGCGTCGATGAGGACGCGGGCAGTTTCCTGGAAGGATGCGGCCGAGAGGAAGCTATCAATGGAGAGCGACGCCTTGGTGATGCCGTAGAGCAGGGTGTCGCCCTTGGCGAGTTCCTTACCCTTGGCAAGGGCGGTGGCGTTCGCTTCGTCGAACTGGCCGCGCTCGATAACCTCGCCAGCGATGAGGTCGGTGCTCCCGTTATCAATGACGTACACGCGGGAGAACATCTGGCGCACGATGACCTCGATGTGCTTGCTGTTGAGCTTCTGACCTTGGGAGGAGTAGATGAACTGTGTCTCCTTGATGAGGTACTCCTGCACGGCAGTCTCGCCCTGCAAGCGGTAGAGCTGGTGGATGTCCAAGCTCCCTTCGGTGAGCTGCTGGCCGACGTTCACCAGGTCGCCATCCTTCACCAGAACGGTGTCCCCGGGGTGAATAACGTTCTCTTCTTCCTGGTCAGCTTCGCGGCGAACAATGACGTTAGTCGTACCTTGCAGCACGATAATCCCGCCGTGGAGCGCGGTGATTGGGTCCTTGCCCTTGCCTTCAGCGAGGGTTTCCCCTTCCTTCACGACGCTGCCATCCTTGACCGTGGTCTTCCAGCCGCGCTTGATTGGGTAGGTGTCGTCGGTCTTGCCGCGGAAGACGAGCTTCAGGATCTTCTCACCCTTCTGGCCTTCCACAAGGTGGACGACGCCTGATGCGTTGGCGAGAACAGCCGGCTTCTTCACGGGGCGAGCTTCGAAGAGCTCTTCCACGCGTGGGAGACCCTGGGTAATGTCCTGGCCCGCAACACCACCCGTGTGGAAGGTGCGCATGGTCAGCTGGGTGCCCGGCTCGCCAATGGACTGAGCGGCGATGATGCCGACGGCTGTGCCGAGCTTCACCGGACGGTTGTAGCCCAGGTCGTAGCCGTAGCACGCCGCGCACAAGCCGCGATTCGCCTTGCAGGAAAGGACGGTGCGAATGCGCAGTTCGTCAGGATCCAGAGCTTCGAGTTGCGTGACAATGTCTTCGGTGATGATGGCGTTCTTGTTGACGATGACCTTTTTGGTCGTCGGGTCAGTCACGCGCTGCAAGCTGGTGCGACCTAGGGCGCGCTGCGCCACGGTCTCGCCGAGCAGTTCGGAATCGGATTTGAGCAGCACCATACCCGAGTCATCGCTACACTGCTCTTCACCGATGACCACGTCCTGCGCCACATCAATGAGACGACGGGTGAGGTAGCCAGCGTTGGCGGTACGGAGGGCCGTGTCGGACAGACCTTTACGGGCGCCGTGGGTAGAGATGAAGTACTCCAGGACGTCGAAGCCTTCCTTGAACGACCCGCGCACTGGTAGCTCGATGATGTCACCTGCCGGGTTGGTCACCAAGCCTTTCATACCCATCATCTGGGTGGTCTGGCCCCAGGATCCACGGGCACCAGACTCGATCATGCTGAACACCGGACCGAATGGATCGAGCGTGATCTTACAGGCCTTCTGAATAGCGACCTTGGCCTGGTCCCACACTTCAATGATGCGGTTGTGACGCTCGTCGTCGGTGAGCAAGCCCATTTCGTAGTTCTGGGTCAGCTCGTCGACTTTGGTATCGGCGGTCTTCAGGATTTCCGCCTTCTCCTTGGGAATGGAAAGGTCGTCCATACCCCAGCTAATGCCGGAACGGGTGAGGTACTCGAAGGACAAGTTCTTGATGCCGTCGATAGTGACGACCGTCTTATCCACGCCGAGCTTCTGGATGAAGAGGCCGACCAGTTTGGAGAGTGACTTCTTGTCCAGGTGCGCGTTGATGTACTCCCACTCCTCGGGCAACGTGTTGTTGAATGCCAAGCGACCGACGGTGGTCTGCAAACGCTCGCCCTTACGGCGGACGATGATCTCGTCGTGCAGGTGGATGCTGCCAGCGGCGTAGGCCATGAGTGCTTCGTCCATGTCGGTGAACGCTTGGGGCTTCTCCTGCGGGCGCATCATGGTGAGGTAGTAGCAACCCAGCACGATGTCCTGCGACGGCGTGACGACTGGCGTGCCGGTCGCCGGTTTGAGTAAGTTCTTGGAGGAGAGCATGAGTTCGGCCGCTTCCTTCTTGGCGGCTTCGGTGAGCGGCACGTGCACGGCCATCTGGTCACCGTCGAAGTCGGCGTTGAACGCGGTACACACCATCGGGTGGAGCTGGATAGCCTTACCTTCGATGAGTACGGGCTGGAAGGCCTGGATGCCGAGACGGTGCAGGGTTGGGGCGCGGTTCAGGAGCACGTGGGAGGTCTTGGTAATCTCTTCCACGATGTCCCACACTTCACTGCGGTCGCTCTCGATGAAGCGGTTGGCGCTGCGCACGTTGTGCACGTACTCGCGCTTGATGAGCTGGGCAATGACGAACGGCTTGAAGAGCTCCAACGCCATGCGCTTGGGCAGACCGCACTGGTGCAATTGCAGGTGCGGGCCGACGACAATCACGGAGCGACCGGAGTAGTCCACGCGCTTGCCGAGCAAGTTCTGGCGGAAACGACCCTGCTTGCCTTTGAGCATGTCCGCAATGGACTTGAGCTGGCGCTTCTGGCCAGTGGCGGCGGTGACGGTCTTGCCATGGCGCGCGCCGTTGTCGATGAGCGCGTCCACCGCTTCCTGGAGCATGCGCTTCTCGTTGCGGGTAATCACTTCTGGCGCGTTGAGCTCCAGCAAGCGCTTGAGACGATTGTTGCGGTTGATGACGCGGCGGTAGAGGTCATTGAGGTCAGATGCGGCGAAGCGGCCACCGTCCAGCTGCACCATTGGGCGCAGGTCGGGCGGGATGACCGGGATGTTCGTGAGCACGGTCCACTCGGGGCGAAGGTGCGTGGCCTTCAAGCTCTTGAAGAGCTTCAAGCGACGAACGGCTTTACGCTGCTTCACTTCTGAACCGTTCTTGCGCTCCAATTCCAGGGCCTTAATTTCGGCGTCCAGGTCAAGCTCGCGCAGGAGGTGGTGGACGGCTTCCGCGCCAATCCCCGCTTCGAACACGTGACCGTACTTCAAAGAGAGGTCGTGGTACTGGCTTTCCGCAATGATCTGGCGAGGTTGGAGACTGGCAAGTTCCTTCCGAGCAACAGTAGCGGCCGAGTCGAGAGCAGACTGGCGTTCGGCTTTGCGCGCCGCGTTGGCGGCGAGCGCCTCAATGGACTGCTTCTCGGCTTTCTCCTTCTTCGCGGTGTTCTCCTTGGCAGCTTCGAGATCCTTCAAACGGGCGGCTTGAATTTCTGTGGCCACGCGCTGGGCGTCGGCATCAATCTGCTTGCGCTTGGCGTCCAGTTCAGCGTCAATTTGCTTCAAGGTGTCCTGGCGCAAGTTCTCATCTACCTTGGTGACAATGAACGCTGCGAAGTAGATGACCTTTTCCAAATCCATGATGGAGAGGTCCAAGCACAGGCCGATTTTGGAGGGCACGCCGCGCAGGAACCAGATGTGCGAGACGGGCGCGGCCAGCTCAATGTGGCCCATGCGCTCGCGGCGAACTAAGGCGCGCGTGACTTCCACGCCGCACTTATCGCACACAATCCCCTTATAGCGGATGCGCTTGTACTTACCACAGTAGCACTCCCAGTCCTTCGTTGGCCCAAAGATTTCTTCCGCGAACAAGCCAGACTTCTCCGGCTTCTGCGTGCGGTAGTTGATGGTTTCCGGCTTCGTCACTTCGCCATGCGACCAGCTGCGCATGGCGTCGGGTGACGCCAGCTTGAGCCGTATGGCGGAGAAGTCGCGGAGCGTGAGTGAGTCGTCTTGCATTGGTGGCATATGGGTAGGGCGCGTTTAGGCGGCGGCAGGGACAACCGGTTCAGCAGCTGGCTCCTCGGCACGGATATTCTCCGTACTCCGGGCACGCTGCTGCACGGTCAGGGTGTCGTCCACTGGGGCAGTTTCGGCGCCGATAAGCTCGACGTCCAAGCATAACCCTTTCAGTTCACGAACGAGCACGTTGAAAGATTCGGGAATGTTCAACTTCTGAATGGACTCGCCCTTGATGATGGACTCGTACGCCTTACTGCGGCCGATGACGTCGTCCGACTTGATGGTGAGCATTTCCTGCAGCATGTGCGCCGCACCGTACGCTTCCAATGCCCACACTTCCATTTCCCCGAAGCGCTGGCCGCCGAACTGCGCTTTGCCGCCAAGCGGCTGCTGGGTGACCAAGCTGTACGGCCCAATGGAGCGCTGGTGAATCTTGTCCTCCACCATGTGGATGAGCTTCATCATGTACATGACGCCCACGGTCACGGGCTGGTCGAAGAGCTGACCGGTACGGCCGTCGACGAGGCGGATCTTCCCCTTCTCGGGGAAACCAGTCTTCGCCAGCTGCTGGCGAATGACATCTTCGGGCACGCCATCCAGTGGCGGGCTAACGACTTTCAATCCCAGGGCGCGCATGGCCATACCCAAGTGGACTTCCAGAATTTGGCCAAGGTTCATACGGGACGCAACGCCGAGCGGGTTGAGCACGATGTCCACGGGCGTACCGTCCGGGAGGTACGGCAAGTCTTCCACCGCGACGACGCGGGAGATGACACCTTTGTTGCCGTGGCGACCAGCCATCTTGTCACCCACTTGAATCTTGCGGAGCTGGGCGACGGAGATCTGTATCTGTTTGATGACGCCCGACGGGAGCTTGTCACCCTTGTCGCGCGAGAAGATTTTCATGCCGACGACCTTGCCGTGCTCGCCGTGCTCGAGGTAGAGCGACGAGTCCTTCACA
>CAIPSZ010000176.1 GCA_903867845.1 Candidatus Kerfeldbacteria bacterium
ATGCTCTCACGTATGGTTGATAGTTACGTAGTGGGTAAGCAGCGCTTTCGGGAACATTTTATGGCGATGCTTTCCAGCGGAACGTACACCGGGTACAATAATGACTTAATCATCCATGATCTGAAACGTCAGTACGATGAGAATTTGCGCTTAAAGCAAATTGCCGAGCTTGTTCTTTGCGCCGCAAATCAGTTCTATAAGGGACGAGATCGCGGGAAGCAGTCTAGTGATGATAAGGCAATGCGTTTGGAACTAGCCCGTACAGCTAAGGGCCTAGGTGCAGATGTCCCGCCGGAACTGCTCGTGGATGCGAGCGTAGATGCGAGTCAAAAGAAAACCGAAAGTGCCCCGGCACCTACCGAGAGCTAGTTTGTGAAATCGAAGTACCTTTGGCCGCTGTCAGATTTTGACAGCGGCTTTATTATGGACAAAATGTAAATTTTATGCTAGAATAATCACACCTTGTCACGTTTCCTTAACACACACCTTATGCCCAAGCGCATGCCGACCGCCGCTCAAAAGAAGAAGCGATTCATTTTGTGGTTCGATGAAATTGGTATTGAAGATGTGCCACTCGTTGGCGGGAAGAATGCTTCATTGGGCGAAATGTACCGCGAGCTCACCAGCAAGGGTGTGAAGATCCCGAATGGCTTTACCATTACAGCCTACGCCTACCAGTACTTGCTGAAGAAGGCGAAGATCAAGGATGCCATCCAGGATGTGCTCAAGGATCTCAAAGTCGATAACCTGAAGAACCTCTACGACCACGGCCGCCGCGTGCGGGAAATTATCATGCACGCCGATTTCCCTGAGGAACTTCGCACAGAAATTGTCACCGCGTACCACAAGCTTTCGAAAGAGTGGGGCCAGAAGAATGTTGACGTTGCGGTTCGCTCCAGCGCTACGGCTGAAGATTTGCCCGATGCTTCTTTTGCCGGCCAGCAGGAAACGTTCCTGAACGTCCACGGCGATCACGCCATCATCGAATCTTGCAAGGCGTGCTTTGCGTCGCTGTTCACGAACCGCGCCATCAGCTACCGCCACGAGAAGCACTTTGACCACTTCAAGGTCTACCTCTCCATTGGCGTGCAGAAGATGGTCCGTTCAGATCTAGCAGCAAGCGGTGTCATGTTCTCCATTGATACGGAATCGGGTTTCCGCGATGCCGTCATGATCAACGCTAGCTACGGTTTGGGCGAGAACGTCGTCCAGGGTGCGGTGACGCCGGATGAGTACTACGTGCACAAACCCACGCTGACGCAGGGCTTTAAACCGATCATCGGCAAGAAGGTGGGCAGCAAGGAAATTAAAATGATTTATGCCCCGGGTGGCGTGCGACCGGTGAAGAACGTACCCGTGCCCATTCCCGAGCGCAAGAAGTTCGCGCTCACCGATCCGGAAATTCTGAAGCTCGCCAAGTGGGCGATCGTCATTGAAGACCACTACTCCAAGAAAGCCGGGCACCACAAGCCCATGGATATGGAGTGGGCCAAGGATGGCGAAACGAACCAGCTCTTCATCGTGCAGGCGCGGCCCGAAACCGTCACCAGCCGGCGTAACCCGAACGTGCTGGAAGAGTACGTCCTGGGCAAACGCGGCAAGGTCTTGGTGGAAGGCGGCAGCATTGGCGCGAAGATTGGTGCGGGCACCATCCACGTCATCGACAACGTCAAAGACATTGGCAAGTTCAAGGCAGGGGAAATTCTGGTGACCGAAATGACCGACCCGGACTGGGAGCCAATCATGAAGCTCGCCGCCGGCATCGTCACCAATTCCGGAGGCCGCACCTGCCACGCCGCCATTATCTCGCGTGAGCTCGGCGTGCCGTGCGTGGTTGGTACGGGTAATGGCACGGAGAAACTGAAGGGCGTGGGCATGGCAACGGTCTCCTGCGCGGAAGGGGAGAAGGGCTACGTGTACGGTGGGAAACTTTCCTACCAGATTAAGAAGACGAACCTGAAGGAACTCAAGCGGCCGAAGACCAAGGTCATGATGAACGTCGGCAATCCTGAAAGTGCGTTCGCCGATAGCTTCATCCCGAACGACGGCGTGGGTTTGGCGCGCGAGGAGTTCATTATTAACGATTACATCAAGGTGCACCCTATGGCCTTGCTGAACTTCAATAAGGTGAAGGACCCACACGTCCGGCAGCAGATTGAAGACCTGACCGCAGGCTACACCACTAAGCCGCAGTACTTCATTGACAAGCTCGCCGAAGGGGTGGCGCGTATTGCCGCGGCCTTCTACCCCAAGGATGTCATTATCCGATTGTCCGACTTCAAAACGAATGAGTACGCCAACCTCATTGGCGGCAAGTACTTTGAACCTATTGAAGACAACCCAATGATCGGCTGGCGCGGCGCGTCACGCTACTACGACCCCAAGTACGAACCAGCGTTCAAGCTGGAGTGCCTCGCCCTCCGCAAAGTTCGTGATGTGATGGGCCTGAAGAACTTGAAAGTCATGGTGCCGTTCTGCCGCACCGTGGAAGAAGGCAAGCTCGTGGTGGCCACGATGAAGAAGTACGGGTTGATCCAGCACAAGGATGGCTTGGAAGTCTACGTGATGTGCGAGATCCCGAACAACGTCATCCAGGTAAAGGAGTTCAGCAAGGTCTTCGATGGCTTCAGCATTGGCAGCAATGACCTGACGCAGCTGACCCTGGGTGTGGACCGCGACTCAGCACTGGTGGCGCACGTGTACAACGAGCGTGACCCCGGGGTGAAGGAACTCATCCGCACGGTCATCCGTGGCGCCAAGCTCTACAAACGCAAGATTGGCATCTGCGGCCAAGCGCCCAGTGACTTCCCCGACTTCGCGCAGTTCCTGGCGCGGGAGGGGATTGACTCCATCAGCTTGAACCCGGACACGGTGATCAAGACCACTATCGCCATTGGCCAAGCTGAGAAGAAGGCGAAGCGGAGGTAACGTATTGAAAGTTAAAAACTACGGTGTAGCACCCGTAGTTTTTTGTTCCCCAACATTCGTGATAACTGTTAGCTGTATACTTGAGTCAGTATTTAGTGTTATTTTTTTTGGGTCGAGTGCTAGTGTGCTTGTATTGCCGACCGCTCGTACAGTGTAGGTACCAGCTGGTAATCCAAATTTTACATAACCATCATCATTCGTGTGTTTCTCCTGTACGAGGTTTCCTTGAGCCGAAAGAATTTGTACTGGGAGAGTAGCACCAAATGAAATAGACCCTCCCATTTCTACGAGGCGTACTTCAAGGAAGTACCCACCTACTGGCCGGACCACTTCCACTGGTACATTCGTATTCTTAGCCGGGTTGAAGTCGTGGAAAAGGAAATAGCCAGCTATGGCGAGTATAGGTATAGCAAGTAGGAGGTAGTAGGATTTCTTTGGGAAATGCATAGTACTACGAGTATAGTTCGAACCCACACGTTTGAGTAGGTAATTGATCGTTCCGCATTAAGAACCACGCCAGCGTGGCGCGCAGTCCCGCGTGTGCGGGACGAGCACGCGGTGGCGGGGCAAAGCGAGGCTTCGCACAAAGGGCGGAGCTTTTCGCGCAAGCGCGAAAACGGAGCTCGACGTGCGAAACGAGCTGGCGAAGCGGAGGTAATCTAGGAAATTTGAGAAAACCGCTCAACCAAGGCGATTTTTGAATAAAAAAAGACCGCCGAGTTTATACCGGGCGGGCTTTTGGAAAGATCGGGTACCAATTCAGGTACGGAATCGCGCGGATCAGACAAACTCCAACAGTCAGACCGACGAGGTTATTGATTGTCACTGGGCTCAGGCCGAGCATCGTCACTACTACACTCCCATTAAGCTGCAAGAGCAGAGCAACCCATACAGCTACCTTCAAGGTGGCGTAACTACCACGCATGAAACGAGATGACGCCAGCCATCCGAAGTGAGATTCTAGCTGGTCAAAGCCGTGGCGGCCCGTGGCGTAGAAGCGAACTTCTCGTAGGTAGTCGACAGCGTAATCTCGACCCAGCGTGATGATGAACACCCACATCGAGGTCGCACCAAGTGCGTATAGGGAGAACCACGTGCAGGCGG
>CAIPSZ010000177.1 GCA_903867845.1 Candidatus Kerfeldbacteria bacterium
CACAGTATGCAGCAATGTTCTCACTTGCCTCTACGCTCATGAGGATCCCTGAGGGATGTGTCATTGCGGAAACTGGTGGCGGCGGTGCGGCTGCTGGCGCCGCCATACCGAGGAGCGCCTGGATGGCTGCGCTACCGAGGATCTGGAGTTCAACCTGGTGGTGCTTCGCCCACCCAACAATTTCACTGAGGGGTCGTTGGAGCACAGTGGCGACCCTGGGCCAGTCCTGTTGGCTCTGGTACGCTTGCACAATTTCTCGTGCTGCGACGCCAACGCCTTTATGGGTGAGAAGTCCGTTGCTGGGCTTCTTCGACTCGCTAGGGACCGGAGCTGTCGCTGGATGAACAGGCTGGCGGGTAATTGGTGGCGTGGGTTTCACGCGTATGGGACGGTTGGTGATATCCGCACCGTACACGCGCTGGAGTGCGGCTCGAAAGCTGGTGTAGTGGACTTCCGGAGCAACCTCCGCGTGGAGCTTGCTTAACGAACCGGCTGCGTCGAGACGTGCGCGCACTTGCTCTTTCGTCCCCAGAAGCGTTGGGAGTCGATCGGGGAGTGAGCCTGGCATACGCGCTCGAGCCGGATGCGGCAACGTAGAAGTGTTCGCTTCCGGTGTCGCTTGCTCGAACTGCCGTTTTCGAATGTCCTGCCATGCAATGAGTCCCCGGCCGTAGACATTGCGAAGAATTGTGTGGAAGGTGTAGTAACTCATGGCGAGTTGGAGCTCGGCATGGAGTGCCTTCACCGATCCAGCACGTTTAATTCGCTTAATGACGTCTTCACGCGTTCCGAGTTTGGCACGGAGCTCCTGCTCACGTACCGCTGGCGGAATGCGTTTACCCACATGTACTGCCGGTGTGGGTAGCGCAGCCTTTGCAGGTTGTGTCACCCGTACCTGAGCGGACGTCGGACCTTTTGATACGCGACGTCTGACCATAACAGAGGTGACGAAGCTCCGGCCGTACGTTTGGCGGAGCAGAATGTAGAACCGCGAGGCGCTAAGGTCGAGGTGCAGCTCCTGGTGGAGTGCAGCAACAGACCCAGCACTCTGCAGCCGCGCCATCGCGGATTCACGAGAGCCAAGCATTTCTTTGATGTGGTTCTTTGCTTCACGCGTCTTCTCACGGCGCGGCTGCGGTCCAGAAGAGAACGTAGGTTCAGCTGGCCGGAACACGCTTTCGAGCGTTTGTTCTGGCAGCGGGTTTTCTACCACTCGCTGCGTATGCAGGGCGAACGTCGGCGCGAAGAGCTTCTGCCAGCGTTTTACCATTTCTGGGGAGACGCCGAGCCGTATACTCGTCGCGTCCATGCTGGACGTTGCCAGCAGGCTTGCCAGCAGGATCCCGAGCGGCTGCCCGAAGCGCAGCTCGATGCTATTGACGGTCGTGAGTTCGGCAATCGTCGGTAACGGAATGCGCGTTGGCGCACGGTTAGGATGTTTTGTCCTTCTCATGGGCCTCACTTCCTGCTGCCGAGTACGTTGCTGACCATTGTGCCAATGACGTTCTTCATGATGAAGTACACATTAGCGCTCGTGAGCTTTGTCTGCGCGACCTTCATCTCGGGGTACTTGTTCGCAATGTCCACGAACGCATTCACGGAACCGGCAGCTTTCAGTGCTGCAGGGAGCGCCGTTTTGGCCTGCTCTTTTCCACCGAAGTGACGGAGGAGGCAGTGCGTCGCCGTGTTTACCCGGCCATCACTGGCAGGCTTGGTCGCTTTCTTCACGCGCCGCGTACGCGTACCGTACCCGCGTTTCTTCGTCTTGCGGGGTTTTGGTGCGGTGCGCTTCGGCGTGAACGTCTGCGCGTTCGTTTCTTCAGTCCGACTCGCGAACACTGAGGTGTTGAACTTGTAGTGCCGCTGCATGATGGAGCGAAGGTTGTTACCCTTCACCTTCACACCTTTCGTGCGCAAGTACGCGCGTAGCTCAGCGAAACCGCCGAGCAACACGCACGTGCGTCTCGCCTCATCCGGGCTACCAAGCACCTCGACGATGCTCGCAGCCGTTGAGCCTGGCTTCGCGATCGGAACAACTGTTTTCGTTCGGGTCGGCACCGGGGCGTTTTCCGCAGCTACCAGGCCACCCATAATCGGCAGGGGACGCAACTTCAGAATGTGTGTGGTCGCTGCCAGGAATTCCTGCAAGCCAACGAAGTCGGTGACATTGTCGTGTACACCGCCTTTGCGGAACGAGTCCGGAACATGGGCTTCCACCATCTCGCGGGTGTAGCCGCCATTCTTCTGGCCGGCTGCCATGAGGCCAGCAAGCCAGGGGTGACGTCCGAGGAATTCCTCGAGTCGGTATTCCTGGACAGCCGCGAACATCGCATCCAGGAATATTGTCAGGCCGTCCCGTACTGCGGGCAGCCCAGTGGTGAGTTTCATGGAACCTCCAATTGCAATTGGGTTTTTCAGGTACAAGTGAGAATTGGTTTCGAGCCACCTTAGCAAAGCCTTAGGTTTTGTCAATAAAAAAACGCACCGCTGCTTGGGGGCAGCGGTGGGAAAGGGGCGGCTAGCTAGCAATGAGGCATGCCTCGTACCAGCGGGTGGGGTTAGTGATTTTGTACTGCTTACACAGCTTCGTGCGGATTTTTTGCTCGGCTTTGGTTTTGATTTGACTAGCGCGGCTCTCGCTGAGGCCCAAGCGGGTGCCAATGCGTTTCAACGAGTAATCGTGCCAGTAGTACAGGATGATGGTAACCTGCTCCTGGACACTAAGCTCCTTAATCGCTTCCTCTAGGTTTTGGACCAACTGGCGGAAGGAGATGAGGGTGAGTGCCGATGGTTCGTCGCCTTCAACCAATTGTATGCGCGTGACTTCATGAGTATCATCATCGCTCGCGTCGTATGCCAGGTCGTCGAGTGACGTGACGAATTCACGCTGCGTATCGAAGAGGTTTTCAATTAACCGGTCGTACGTGATGTTCAGCCGGTCAGCGACTGCCTGCAAAGGCGGGAGCGTGCAGCCGAACTCGTGTGTGAGTTGAATGAGCGCCCTCTCGTGCTCGCGGTCGAACCGGCGTACGCTTCGAGGTACCCAATCAAGTTCGCGGAGCTCGTCGAGGATGGCTCCCCGTATACGCGGAGCGGCGTATGTTTCAAACCTCACCTTACGTTCGGGGTCGAACCGTTCGAGGGCGTCACTTAAGCCAATGCAGCCAGTGCTCACCAGGTCCGCCAGTTCGACATTTTGCGGGAAGCCTTGTGACATTCGCCACGCAATAGTGTTGACGAGCGGGAGGTAATGGAGGAGGTACTTCTCACGCACTTTCTCATGAAGCGATTGGTCCGTGCACCGACGGAAGAAGCGCCAGCGTGCGCGGTTGGGCGGCAGGTACTTGCGTACGATGTGCGGGAAGTACCGATCGTCATCCAGCGCCAGGGTGAATGCGGTTTCACTCTCGACCGTGTAGCACCAATGGAAGAGCTTGAACGCTGCCTGGATGATCCAGGGCGTGCTCTCGCTTTCCCGTAGGTAGGCCTTGGGGAGGAGTGCCATGAGCTGCGCTTCCTCCAAAATATTCTCATCGTCTTCGGCGATAGCCAGCGCCTTTGCCACCCAGTCATGGGTGCGCATGTACGAAGCCACACTGGGCGCGTCCATGAGATGGAACTTCTCGCCAACGTATGTACCAAGGTTCACAGAGCCGTTGAACCATCCTTGGCGATGGAGGAAGTTGACCACCAGGTCGTGCCGGATGACGGGTAGCGATCGGCGGATCTGCTTGAAGTGTCCGAAGACACTTGACGGTGTACTGGGCATTGAACCCCCCTTATTGTAAAGAACACTATCCTTGTTTCTTGTCTTGCCCGAAACCTAATGAAAATACTGGCGAACGTCAAGTACGTCGCATTGACAAATGCACGCGTATTGCTACACTGCGTGACTAAAACCAACTCAAAACCAAGGAGGAAGAGGTGTTGGACTTTGCAACCTACTTGCTCTTTCCAGACCAAACATTCGTCATATTCTTGCACCGCTGGATTCACGTGCATTTGTGGTACCTCACGTATCCATTATGCGTGCTGCACACGTGCGTGTGGGTGCTTCTGAAAGTATGGTTCTTCTGGAAGTGTACCGTAACCGTGCAGCGGCGCGCCGAGCGACGGAAGGCGCTCGACCTCGCATGCCCGCATGCTGTTGGCATGAAAGCGCAGCTCTTCCAGCGCACCCAACGTCGTGCCATCCTCATGGCGCACAGGGCATATGCCAGCGCCAAACGAACAGCGCATGGCAAAGTCGTGAATGGGTACAGCCTGTTCTGGATTGCCTTGACTCCGCTGATTCAGAAAGTCGGTGACGTTATCGTCGGCATTCGGTGGGAACAGTTCCGCTGGCGAGGCGTGCTCGCGCTCTGCGCAGGTGCGAGCATTCAAACCGCATTCTTCTGTCTCCTCTACTCCGTCTACGGAAAAGTGCGTGCTGAGCACCTCATGTTCTGGATCATGTTCCCCCTCGGGGTAATAATGCTCCTGATGTGGTTGTTCAGGAATGGACGAACGAAACCCGCGTAACCGACGTCGTGCATGTGCAGCGTCGGTTTTCTTTTTTCCCAGGATGGTATACTCCCCCTATGATTGCACACCTGAAAGGCACCGTGAGTAGCGTCACCTTAAAGTCTGCCACCATTGACGTTGGCGGGATCGGCTACCGCGTGTTCGCCACGCCCCAGACCCTCGCCGGCTTAGACGTCGGCACATCCTGCACGCTGCACACCCACCACCACCAGCGGGAAGACGGACAGGAACTCTATGGGTTCAAGACGCCGGATGAGCTCGCTATGTTCGAACTCCTCCTGACGGTGAACGGGGTGGGACCGAAGTCCGCGCTCGGCGTCCTCTCTCGCGCAACGGTTGCCGATATCTCGCGTGCGGTCCAGGCGGGGGAAACCTCCCTCCTCACCAAAGTTTCGGGCATTGGTGGGAAGACTGCGGAACGCATTGTGCGCGAGCTCAATGGCAAACTCGATGCGCCGAAAGATGGAATTCTAGCCGTCCACCAGGATGACGATGAAATACTCGCGGCGCTGGAGCAGCTCGGCTACGCGCCGGCGGAAGCGCGAAAGGAGCTCGCAAAAGTTCCAGCGACGGTCACCGATCCGGCGCAGCGCATCAAAGCCGTCCTTCGCAACCACTAGTATGGACGTGCAGCACTGGACCGATCGAGAAGCGTGGGATGCGTTTGTGGCAGACCAACGACACGCCCCTTTCCAGCAGAGCTGGGCATGGGGCGAGTTCAAGCACCAGATTGGCACAGAGATTATTCGGCTCGCGGTGGTGAATGGCAGGCAGATTGTTGGCGTAGCGCAGGCTTTGCACGAACCATGGCACTTCGGTCAGTCGACGCTTACCGTCTTCCATGGTCCATTAGTAGACGCAGCATTTTCCGTTGGGCAGTACCAGGAGGCGCTCGGTTTGCTCCTCGACGCGCTCGTTACCGAGGCAAAATCCCGACAAGTTATTTCCCTGCACCTGGAGCCACCTATTGAGCAGTGCAATGAGGCGCTCTTCAAGCAGTTCGAAGTAGCGCACAAGCTCAAGCGTGGCATGCCGTTCCAACCCCTCGACACCCAGGTGCTGGATTTGGCGAAGTCCGACGAGCGCTTGCTGCAGGACATGCACGAGAAGACGCGGTACAACATTCGCCTGGCTGAACGGAAAGGCGTGCGCGTGGAGGCCGTGCCAACGGAGCGCCGGCAGGAAGCAATTGAAACGTTCATCGTGCTCAACCGTCAGACGACGGCACGTGATCGGTTCATGAGCCACGGCGCGGGGTACTACCGCCGCCTCGCCGAGCACCTGGATGCAAACATGCTGGCAGTGTACGTTGCAACATTCGAAAAGCAACCCATTGCCGCGAGCATCGTGGTGCACTTCGGTGACACGACAACCTACGTCCATGGCGCGTCAGCTGATGTCTCGCGCAACGTGATGGCACCGCACCTCCTACAGTGGCGGCAAATCCTGGATGCCCAGCTTGCGGGCAAGCGCTGGTATGATTTTTTCGGCATCGAGACGAAGGAGCGGATGCGATCCAGCCGAAAAGGGGGGAGCTGGGCAGGGATTACCCGTTTCAAAGTCGGCTTTGGCGGTACGACAATGTCATACCTCTCTGCATACGAGTTGCCACTCAAACCAGTGTGGTATAGGCTGGTGAACGCACGCAGGAAACACAGTCGATAGTTCCTTCGTTTTCGTAGACTCCTTCGCCCAGTGACGAAACCTATGATACGTACTGTCATCATCTCCGCGGCTGGAAAGGGAACGCGCATGAAAGAGCTGGCCAAGGACAAGCCCAAGCACATGATTGAGGTGAATGGGAAACCGTTCTTGTGGCACTTGCTAGAGAACCTGCGCACTGCCGGGTACGAAAAAATCGTCGTCATCGTTGGCCACTTGAGCCAGCACATTGAGGAGTTCGTGCGGACCTACCCGCACCCCATAACCATCGTCAACCAGTTCGCTGTAATGGGGGATGAGAAGTACGGTACCGCAATTCCGGTCATGGCCGCGCGGGAAGCCACGAACGGTCATGCCTTCCTGGCGCTGTACGGTGACAACCTCTACTCGGTGCGCGATTTGCAAGCCATGAACCACGACGATGGCAACTGCTACGTCGGCGCACTAGCACGGGAAGACTACCAGAAGTACGGCGTGCTCATTCCCGATGCCGAAGGAAAGTTGAAGGAAATTATTGAGAAGCCTGACCACGATGTCGGTTCGAAGCTCATCAACACCGGCCTCTTCGTCTTCACGCCGGAAATATTTGCCGCATGCGACCGCGTGCAACCAACGCCACCGAAGAACGAGTACTACCTCACCGACGCCGTCACCGAGCTCTCCCGGCAGGGGAAGGTCCGCATTCAAACCATCCAGGATTACTGGAAAGATTTCGGCTCACCGGACGACGTTGGCACGGTGAGCCGCTTCCTGCAGGAGCACGGTCGATGAGTGAGCTCATCGAATCATTCTCGGGTATCCGCGGAATTTGGGGCGAGAGTTTAACCGAGGACGTGTGCCGGCGGTACGGTTTTGCCTACGGCACCTGGCTACGCGGGCAGTACGTGCAGCCAAAAATTGTGTTGGGGACGGACACGCGACCATCGCGTATCTACGTGAAGCGCGCACTCCTGGAAGGACTCGCTGTTGCTGAGGTGACGGACATTATTGACGTGGGCATCCTCTCCACGCCAGCCGTGGAGAACGCCGTGCGCGCGTTTCGCGCGGACGGGGGCATCATCATAACCGCCTCGCACAACCCACCCGAGCACAATGGCATGAAGTTCTTGCACGCCTCGGGTGCGGTGCTCCCGGTTGCGGACGCAGCTTTGGTTATTACGGCAGCACATGACGCCGCGCCACCAACCGTTGCGGTTCGTCACCTGGGCATCGATCGTCGTGGGGAGGCAATCGCGGCGTACCTGGCACACCTGGAGCAATCAACGGGACTGCAGCGGGAAGATGTGGAGCAGTTCAGTGGCCGTATCCTGTTCGACCCGAATGGTGGTGCCGGTGCTGAACCCGCGATTGCTTTCGCCAAGCACTTCACGTTGGGCGCTGACTTCTTCCACGAAAAGCTGGGTGATTTCTGGCGACCCATTGAGCCAAAAGTGGAAACCATTGCCCCGCTTGCCACGCGTGTGGCAGACCAGGGCTGTGCCTTTGCCTGCGCGTTTGATTGCGATGCGGATCGCATGGAAATTGTCCTGCCGACAGCGAGTGCCTTTGGCATTCGCACCGGCTCCCCAGTCGTTTCGGGGCAGTACGTGCTTGCGCTTGTCGTTCAAGCGCTTTTGGAAACGCGGCCCGAAGCGCGCCGCGCGCCAATCATCGTGAACGATGCGACGAGCCAGGTCATTGCGGCAATAGCCGCACCGTACCAGACCCCGGTTGAGGAAGTGGAAGTGGGGGAGACGAACGTGGTCACGCGCATGCTGGAGCGACAGAGCCTCGTCGGCGGTGAGGGGTCTAGCGGCGGGAGCATCGTGGCACCAGGACAGTGCCGGGATGGCGTGCAAGCGCTCGCGATTATTCTGAAGTACCTCGTCCAGACCGGACAAACCTTAGACCAAGCGCTCATGCGCTTACCCGTCTTCATCACGCTCGCAACGAAAGTCCAGTGTGCTGGCGAGCAGCAAGCCGCGGTTCGTCAAGGACTCATCGATGCGTACCGTGCCGCGGGTGCTCGCGTCGTGACGAGTGGTGGGGCAGACGGTGGGGTAAAGGCCTGGGTACAGCCAGATGGCTGGGTGTGGTTCCGCGCGTCGAAAACCGAGCCAGGTATTTTTCGCTGCATTGCCGATGCGAAGGATCGCACGATTGCGTACGACTTGCTCGAACAAGCGAAAATGGTGTTTGCTAGGGTTGCAGGGTGAGCCCCTATAGCTCAATGGATAGAGCGCAGGCCTCCGGCGCCTGAGATTGAGGTCCGATTCCTCATGGGGGCACCATATTAACTCCAAGCTGACAATGACATCACAAGCGAACCTCAATATTATTTCCGAAGATGGGAAGGTTATTGGCGAAGATTCTCGTGAGCATATTCATAAACAGGGCCTCCTTCACCAGGAGGTACATGTTTGGTTTTTTACCCCAGACATGCAACTCATATTTCAACACCGCGCGAAAGACAAAGACACTTTTCCCGATCTTCTTGATGCAACTGTTGGTGGCCACGTAGAAAAAGGCGACAGCTACGTAAGCACCGCCGTAAAAGAGTGTTATGAAGAAACTGGCCTCGTCATAGATCCAGCCACCCTAATACACATAGAGACTCATCATCATACTTCATTTGATGCGCTTCGGGGCAGAACAAATCATGTATTACGCGCAACGTTTGCATATCGCTATACTGGTCGTACGATAGACCTCAGGATTGAGGAAGGAAAAGGCATTGGCTTCGAAGCATGGCCAATTGAAAAATTGTTTCATCTTACCGACACCGACCGGCAGCAATTTATTCCATTTTTGGTATCCCCAGAGATGCTAAAGTTGTATAAGAGAATTGAGGAATTAAGATAGATTGGGCATATTGCCACACGATGAAAAGCCCGGCCGTGTTAGGGTCGGGGCGAGTACATCACCGAAGGCACTTAGTACCCAACGCCAGTACTGAGGATCGCTAGCGACTTCCCGAACACCGTGAAGAGTCCCGAGCGCTTGAGTGTGCTACCGCTATAGAAGAAGAGCTGGGTAAGGCTTCGCGATCCATGTGCGATCAAGATGTCGACTTTTCCATCGCCATTCACGTCGCCCGTGCTCACGCGCACGCCGTTGCGATCCGTACCCGAGAAGGGGATGAGGAGAGCTTTCTGCGTGACCAGCTTCTTCCCGCTCACCGTGAGTTGCTTCACGGTGGTATTGCCGGTACGCAGTCCTGCCAGGATCGTGGCCGTGCCAGTATTCTTCAAATCACCAGTAGCAATGCTCACACCGAGTTTCGTTCCAGTGAAGACATTTACCGCTTGCGCAAGCAGTACAAAGCGTTTGCCGGAAAGACTATACGCGCTAATGGTGGCTCGCGCGTTGCTATACGGCGCGGTATTGATTTCATCTTTTCCATCGCCATTCACGTCACCAGCGGCCACGCTTATTCCTCCGTTTGCGTTTGACGTTGACGCGTTGAACTCCGAGTACACTTGAGTGTTCTTGCCTCCCACAAATCCAAAGGTTCGCACCACCGCGCTACCCTTCTGCTTCGACACAATGATACGGTCTACACCAGTCCCATCCACATTGGCAAGCGCAAGGGCGAGCCCATCCTTGTAGTTTGCCCCAAAGGGCTGGTAGCTAGCGATGCGCGTTCCGTCCATGCGGAAGATGCGAATTTCGGCAACGCGACCCGGACCGGGCACTGCCACGATTTCGTTTGTGCCATTCCCGCCGAGGTCGCCAACTTGCACCCGCACGCCACCTTTGAACGACGTTTCAAAAGCATTGAAGGTCTTCAAGGATTTTCCCGCGCTATTGAGAATAGCTACTTGCGTACTTCCGGATTCCTGGCTCACCACAACTTTCGAAATCAGCTTGACCGTGAACGTCACTTTCGACGGTGACGGGTCTACATTCCCAGAGTTATCACGGCTCCGCACGGCAAACGTGTGCGTGCCAGAGAGCAGGCCGTGCAGTGTGACGCTTGTTGATCCTGTCCAGCTCGTCCACGGCTGTTGGTCCAGCTGGTAGCTGAACTGCAAACCCGCGGAACTGGTCTGGTCGTCATTGCCGACCCAGGTGAAGTGGAAGACCGACGTCGTAACTGGCGCAGTCGGTGCCGCCGTAAGGACGGTATTCGGGGCGACACTATCAACAGGGGTTCCGCCGGTCCCACCCGTTACACCCGTACTACACGATTGCGAGGTTGCTGGTTTGTTCGTCGTCGTGCCGCAAGCTTTCGCATCGGTACAACTTCGCGTCTGCGTACCACCAGTACAGGTTGACCACGCACCGCATGACCATGCCTCAACGCAGGTTGGGATGCTTATCGTCGACGTTGTTTTGGTGGCAATGTTCGAAAGTGCCGAAGGGTTTCCCGCTGCGTCCGTCGTGATCAAGCCAAAGTTGTACGTCGTATTCGGCTGCAGTCCCGTCACGAGCATGCTCTCCGCTGACCCAGCCACCTTAGGTGCTGGTATGCCGGTGACTGACGTAGCGAGGCCCCACGTTCCCGCATTCAGCGCACCAGTGCTGTAGCGGATGTCGTAGCTCGCCGCGGTACCAACGCTGCCATTATAACCAGGCGCAGTCCAGGTAAGCGTGGTGCTATTCGTTGCGTCGTTCACCGAAGCGGCTTGTACCGATTGCGTGATATTTGCACTCGGCATGTTTGATGAGCTCATCACGTAGAAGGCGAAGGCAATGATGCCGCCGTAGACGGCAAGTACTGAAAGTCCAAGCACCGTATGAATACGGTACTTTGTACGTTCTCGAGTGGCGACGTCGGAGAGGAAGGTAGATGGGCGCATTGATCGCTTCGTATGAGTTTTCATTTTTAAGCTTTCTTTGTTGAGTATTGTAGCATTTCTTAAGCATTTTGTCAAAACATTTTGGTTGCACCGGTATCGTTATGGGGGTACGCTTGAGTCAG
>CAIPSZ010000178.1 GCA_903867845.1 Candidatus Kerfeldbacteria bacterium
CCCAGAAAAATCTTGCGACACTACCATCGAGTGCGACGTCGTACATTTACCCGAACGCGGTAAACGGCGCTCGAACGCAGTACGAAATACACTACGCGCACCAACAAATTGTGTACCCAAGTACGCCGGCAGCAGTCATCGCACGTGCGGGTACGACCTCTGGTCCTATTCAAGTGTCTGCGGTCGATAGTGGCGGGGTTCACCTACAGTGGTCAGCGCCCGCCATTAGTGCTCAATCCATTGAAGTATACCGCTCAGATGAAGTTGGGAAGATTGGCGCGCTCATCGCTCGTTTAGATACTAGCGCAACATCGTACGTCGATGCCACGGGAGAGGCTGGTATCTCACTGTACACCGTCCAGTGGGTCGGCGATTCTACAAATGGCGCTCTGTGGACTGGCGAAGCAACAGCGACAGACCAAACTGCGCCAGAAAAACCAGCAGTGCAAACCGCAATGACGAAAACGTCAAATGGCAATAACGCAGTGCACGTTACGTGGTCCCCATCGACGTCGAGTGATGTCGCGAAGTACTTGGTCTACAAATCCGAACATGCGTCTGCCATTGGTACGCTCGTCTACACCTACACGGTAAAGGACACCACCATTGATCAGCAATCGCTTGAGTATCTCGATACTGCAGTTCAAAGCGGGACAACCTACTACTACTCCGTTGTTGCGGTTGACACGTCAGGAAATCAATCGACGACACAAGATTTGGGCGTTGCGGGAAAACCCAATCCTTTCGTGACGCAATAATGGCTACATTGCAAGGACCCATACGTGATCTCGCTAGCGTTCTCATTGAGCGTGGGATCATCACCCCAGAAAAGTACGCAATGGCAGAAAAAGAAGCACAGGGGAAACGCGTGCCAGTAGTGAACATTCTAGAGCAGCAAGGATACGTACGGGATGAAGACCTGGCAAAAGCGCGAGCCGAAGTTTTTCAAATTCCGTACGTCGACCTCATCGGGCGAGTCATTTCCCCAGATCTTTTGAATACCATTCAACGCGATCTCGCCAAGAATTACCAGCTCGTACCATTTGAACTCAATGACCGAGTCTTAAGCGTTGCCATGCTTGACCCAACGAACTTTCGCGCTCTGGAAGCGGTAGAGTTCATGGCGCGGAATAATGGTTTTACCATTAGTTACTTCGTCACCTCACATGCGAGTTTGGAGAGCATCCTCAAGCAGTATGCCAGTCTTACTGCAGAAGTGCAGGCAGCACTTGAGGGTACTATGCCAACCGTGCAGCCACAGACGAACGCACTGGATGAAATAAGCCTAGCCGATAAAGGAATTGAAGAAGTCATCAAAACCGCGCCCGTATCGAAGATGGTTGCAGTCATCCTCCGCCACGCCATAGAAGGTTCCGCATCTGACATTCACATTGAACCAACCGCTGACGGTTCCCGCGTACGGTACCGGGTTGATGGTATCCTGCACACCTCCATCAAACTCCCGCCTTACGTCCACGCCGCCATTGTGGCACGCATCAAAGTCATTTCTAACCTCAAGCTGGATGAGACGCGCTTGCCTCAGGATGGCCGCTTCCACACCGAAGTCGACGGAAAGTCCATTGACCTCCGCGTGTCCACCCTACCGCTCATGAACAACGAGAAGGTCGTCATGCGTATCCTTGACTCCTCATCCAAGAAGCTGAACCTCGACGATCTGGGTTTCATTGCCCGCGAAAAAGAAGTACTCGTGAAATCTCTAGAGTCCACACAAGGCATGGTGCTTAGTACCGGGCCAACCGGTTCGGGTAAATCCACCACCCTCTACACGCTTCTGGGCATGATTAACAACGAAGATATCAACATCGTCACCTTGGAGGACCCGGTGGAGTACCACATGGAAGGGGTGAACCAGAGCCAGATTAATCCAGAAGTTGGACTTACCTTTGCTAATGGTCTGCGTTCTATCCTGCGCCAAGACCCAGACGTGATTATGGTTGGGGAAATTCGCGATACTGAGACTGCCGAACTCGCCGTGAATGCCGCGCTCACTGGTCACTTGGTGTTCTCTACTCTGCACACGAACGATGCCTTTGGTGCCATCCCGCGTTTGATTGATATGAAAGTGGAGCCGTTCCTCATATCGTCTTCGCTATCCACTATCATTGCTCAACGTCTAGTGCGTCGCATCTGCGAGTACTGCAAAGAACCACAGGACATTCCCGATGCTGAGAAGAACGAAGTCCTGGAAGCCCTGAAAAAAGCGCCAAGCGCCGCGTTCCCAAAAGATTTTCGCTTGGACAAACCCATGCAGTTTGCCCATGGCAAAGGCTGCGTGCGTTGTGGGAATTCCGGGTATAAAGGTCGACTCGTCGTTGCAGAAGTTATTGAGGTGACGGACCAAATGCAGGCAATTATTACTGGTGGTTCAAAACTTGCAGACATTAAAGCCGAAGCAAAGCGACAGGGCGTGCTCACCATGAAAGAGGATGGCTTCCTGAAAGCAGCGATTGGCATGACCACGGTTGAAGAAGTGCTCCGCGCCACTCAAGAATAATAATTACCTCACACTTATGCCTCAAGCCTTGCCGAAGAAAGCTACAACCAAAACGCCAGCCACTCGTTCAGCAAAGAAAACCATCCTCCTGGTTGAAGATGATAGCTTCTTGGCAGGTATGTACGTGACCAAGCTTGAGCTAGAAGGGTACCGCGTGGCACTGGCGAGCGATGGCGAGCAAGCCGTGCTCCTGGCGCAGAAGGAGAAACCGCAGCTCATTCTGCTGGATATTATCATCCCGAAGAAGAGCGGTTTCGATGTCCTGAAGGAAGTGAAGGCCATACCCGCAACGAAGGACATCCCGGTGATACTCCTTACCAACCTCGGGCAGAAGGAAGACGTGAAGCGCGGGCTCGAGCTTGGTGCCACGGACTACCTCATCAAAGCGCACTTCATGCCCTCCGAAGTCGTGGCGAAAGTGAAGCGACTCGTGAAGTAACTTCTCACACTGTCATGCCGAACTCGTTTCGGCATCCCCATGATTATCGAGAGATCCTGAAACGAGTTCAGGATGACAGAGAACGGACACCCTCCTCATGCTCACCTCTGAACAACAGGCAATATCCCGCATCCTGCTGCAAGCCACGCAGTACCGAGCTTCTGACGTCCACTTAGTGCCAGGGATGCCGCCAGTTTTTCGCGTCGATGGGAAACTCGTCACCCTAGAGCAAGAAACGCCGATTAGCGCTGACCTATTGAAGACGTACGTGGAATCCATTCTCACCCCTACACAACTTGAGAACTTGCACGCGGATCGTGACCTACGAACTACCGTCGCTTTGGAGAGCAAGCTACGATTTCGCTTAGTTGCTTTCTACCAGAAGGGGAATCTCTCACTGGATCTCCGCTACATCCCGGATGCGATTCCCACACTCGCCGACCTTGGCATTCCCGCTCCGGCCGAGACCTTTGCTCTCGCCGCGCATGGGCTCGTCATCATCACCGGGCCGTACGGTTCGGGGCGGACAACGACACTTGCTGCTATGGTGCAAGCCATCAACCAGAAACGTGCGGCGCACATTGTCACCATCGAGCGACCCATAGAGTACCTCTTCGCCAGCGATAAGAGTATTATCGAGCAGCGCGAAGTCGGTACGGACGTGAAGGATATTGCCCACGGCGTGAC
>CAIPSZ010000179.1 GCA_903867845.1 Candidatus Kerfeldbacteria bacterium
AACAACCCACAGACAATGATTATCATCGCAATTACACCAGCTGTAAAACGCAAGAAGAAACTGAATACTGATTTAAACCGAACACCAAGCACGAGCGTGATGATACCGGCAAAAATCATGTACATCAGCATCCCTGTCGTATCCGGTTTTGGGATGATCATCAGGTACAGCGTCGCAAAGCACTCAAGGAGAAGGATGGTACCTACGGTGTGCGAGTAGGACTGCCCTTTTTTCATATCCGCATTCGTAAGACCGAATAGCTCGAGGAGAAACTCAGTGAGTTTCGTAAAGGGCCGTACGCCATAGACGAACATTATCGTGATGGCACACATGACAAGACCGGTGAGTCCGATGAGTGTAGAACTCCCGGTAAGCATGCCAATGGTGATCATACTAATGGGTGCGCAAATGACGAACACCAAGAATTTGAATAACCCCTTGATGAATTTGAGCAAGCCTTTCATGGTGCTCTCCTTTCTCTACGTTCTATGAAGTTTTCAAAAAGCGTTGTCTTCGATGTTTCTTTGATAGCCGCAGCGTAGCGTGCCGAGGATACGGAACAATAGGGAAAGGAAAGAAAATGGACTGAAAACCCCCGGTAGGTGGCCGGGGGTTAGGGAATTGCTCTGGGTGCTACTGCGTGAGCAAGCCGATGGTGATAGTGTTCGGCAGGATGCGGATGGCGAAGTCTTTCATGAGCCCGCCGTGGAGCTGCCAGGGCAGCTTCTTCCCAGTTTTCTCGCGGTATGCTGTGGAAAGTGGAGTGACAATCTTGCTCTGCATTTCGTTGCGCTCGATGTACGCCGACGGGGGGAGCGCACGGGCCTGCACGTCCTGGCCGTAGTGCTCCAGCAGCATTTTCCAGATGTGAATGGTTGCCCGGGCGGACTTCAGCTTTGTGGAGTTGAGCAGCGTACCCTGGACGTAGATTTTATGCTCGATGTCATCGAAGAAGATATCGTAGCTGGCAATTGCTGCAGCAAGCGCAGTGGAGGTGAACATCTGGGTGACTGGCTTGGTATCACCACGCCACTCCATGACCTTGGTCGTGCCTTTGGACACGTACGAGGAGAACGTACTGGAGGAGAGTTGCTGCTCCAGGCGCACGCCTCCGTACTCATCGCCATCTAGCCAGGACATGTAGTCAATGCGCACCAGCGGGGAGATGTGCGAGCGCAAGAGCATGAGCAAGCTCTCGGTGTTGTCCTGCAGGTAGCCCTGCGGTGCAATGAAGAGCATGTCCCCACCACCGTCACCGCGGTCGGGGAGCAGGCGAATGCTGTGCAGGCCATTCGCGGTTTTGTCGTTGAGGGCGTGCTTGAGCTTGGAGAGCGAGTCGCGCTCGCTGGATGACGGGAGGCCGTGGGTGAAGAACTCGAAAATTTTATCCTGCAGCATGACGGTGTTCACGAGTTCGTCCAGGGATTCATTCGTCCCGTTCTCGATGAGGGTCTTCAAGTCGAAGAGCGCTTTCACCGAGAGCATGATGAGGAAGTCCACGCTATCTTCCCAGTACCCGCGCTTGCCAGCGCTCTGCGTCATGTCCGTGAACGCCGGCCGGACATTGGGCAGGCTTTCCGGGAATTGCTTGAGCAATCCGTCAGAAAGTTTCTCCAAATCATCCAGCCCTTCCTGCACCACACGCATGGGCTTGAGGTACGAGCCCGCGTTCTTCTGCTGGCCGAGGTAGAGCAAGCCGTAGTCAACGGGCCAGGATGGATCGCCGAGCCAGTTGTACAAGTCCTTCAAGCGAAAACCGGCGTACTGAATGGTGTCGAACACTTCGTAGTGCGAGTCCACGGTGACGGGCACGCGGCTGTACGGGTGGTGGGCAAAGGTACCCTGGCGGCGTTCGGGGAAGAAGGCGATGGGTGATGTCGACTCGAAAAATGAAGCGAACGGCGCGCTACCGCTGCCAGCGGAATTATCCGAGCACGCTTCCAGCTTCCAGGCGAAGCGCAAGAGCTTGTCGAAGAGGGGATCCTTGAGCACCTCGGGTGTTTTAGCCGTGACGATGCGGGCAAGGTTTGCCGCATCCAGTACACCAGCTTCCATGAAGAGCAGCGTGGCAATGGCGATGCTCATGGCGCCGAAGAAGTTCAGTCCCGTGCCAATGGGGATTTCCGAGAGGACGTGAATCTTGCCGTGTATCGGACTGGGGAGATCCTTCTGCAAGTCGTGCAGGAGCTTCACCAGGTGCGCTTCCAGCACTTTATCGTGGTACGAGAATTCGAACTGCTGCTGGTGCGGCACGAAGTTCAAGTACTCGCCAAATTTGAGGGTCTTCAACCCATCCCGCTCCAACCCCACGTAAATGCGGATGGGGAGCTTGTCCATGATGCCGGCACCGCCGTAGAGGACGCTCAATCCTGACGAAACGTAGAAGGTTCCAGGCGCCGAAATGACCGTGGCGCACTTGCTGAAAAACGTGCGGTACACTTCGGGGAAAGCCTGCTGCAGGCTTTCGGTATTCATGCGTATGCGTTTTTGGAGGTCCATAGGAAAAGCAGAAAACGCGTCCTACTGCACGAAACGATGCAGTATACGCTTCTTCGGGTTTGCGTCAATCCACGATCATAGGGTGTAGGGTGAGGGTACGTTCCCGGGTGGCGAAAAATAAGGAAAGTCCGTATTCATCGCATTTTCGGGGGTTTGCTCACCTACAGCACCACCAGCATAGCGGGCAGGGTATCTTTGCGCAAGATTGTGGAGTTTATGAGAACTCCATGCTTTCCTTATTCTTCTTTTCCACGTGGCCGTACGCTGGCGGTGAAGAAACTATGACGCACAACTCTTTCCGGAAGGTCCCTATGCCAAAGCAGAAAATCGTTCGTTCCAAATCGCTATTGCCAATTCCCGAGCACAATCCGTTCCTGTATGCGCTGCTCAACAGTCCGGCCTACGGCGCCCACCTCCCAAACGCTGGTCGGTTCCTGGATCTGGGGTGTGGGTACGGGTCGGACGCGGTGTACATGGCGCAGCACGGGTACGTAGTGGACGCAGTGGAGTTTGATGACGCGCTCGTCCAGCGCCTACTCAAGGTGCTGGCTGAACGTCATGTGTCGAATTGTACCGTGTACCCGATGTCCATTCTGGACTTCCGCTGGGTACGCGGAGATCGGTACCATGCGGTCCAACTGTGGGACATCCTCTCAGAGCTCCCGGCAAAGGACATTGAGTCCATTACCTCACTCGCGTGGCATGCAGTACGCCCGGGCGGTTTTATCCTGGTGCACGTGCTCTCTGCGGAACGTGACGAGCAGCGAAAGGTGGGTAAGAATACATTCTACGTTCGTGACCTAGAGCACTACTTTCCCAAGAGCATCAACCGATCCATTCTCACCCTCACAGGTGAGGAGCGCCACCTCCTTGGAAAAAAGGTGCCCATGCATGAGTACATTACGTTCATTGCGCAGAAACCATTACGGTAGCGGGCCGTTGCGTGGCACCTGACGCTTCGTTCTGCACCATTGCCCGTACACACAGTGTGCGGGCTTTTCTTTTCCAAGAGAAACCGCGGTATACTCCACCCATGCGTCGTCTCCTCACCATTGCTGCGTTCCTCCTGCTCATCCCGCTTGGCGTGCATGCGCAGACGTCATCCGGAACCGAGCAAATCACATCATTTGTCTCCGCCATGACCATCCACGCAGATGGTTCGGTCTTGGTCAAAGAAACGATCCAGTACGACCTTGGGAATTACCCGAAGCATGGTATTTTCCGCACCTTGCCGTACCAGTACACGCGGGATGGCGCCTCGTACAATTTGCGCTACCACGTGGAGAGTGTCACGGATGAAAAGGGGAATGCCATTCCCGAAACCACGCAGACCATTGGCGGGTACGTGAAAGTGCAAATCGGCGACGCGAATGTGACGACGACTGGCGTCCACACGTACGTCATTACCTACACGGTGCAGCGCGCTATCCTCGCCATCAACAATCGGGAAGAGCTGTACTGGAACGTGACGGGCAACGAGTGGCCGGTACCCATCCAGCAGGCGAGCACGACTATTACCTTGCCCACGGGCGTGAACCCGTTGGAACTCAAATGCTACACCGGCGTCGTCGGCTCAACGTCGAGCGCCTGCGCCATTAGCATGCCGTCGACCAGCACCACCATCCAAGCGCTTGGCAATCTAGCAACAGGCGAAGGGCTCTCCGTTGCCATTGCGGTACCAACCGGAACTATCGCCCTCCCATCCCGCGCCACACTCGCTCGCTACTTCTTCCAGGATAACTGGTACCTGGCGGTGCCGATTGTCCTATGGGCGTTCTTCCACTGGCGGTGGTACAAGCGCGGGCGTGACCCCAAAGGCCGGGGCACCATCGTGCCGCAGTACGAAGCGCCAGACGGCATGCTGCCGTACACCATGGGCGCGTTGGAGCACACCATGGTGGGCGGGACAGAATTGAGCGCCACGCTCATTCACCTAGCCACGTGCGGGTACCTGACCATTGCCGATCCAGGGAAAGGCGACTACGTGTTTACCTTGAAAAAGGTTACAGACGCGTCACTGGCAAAACCCGAGCAGTTACTACTGGATGGAATGTTCGGCGCCGGTGCTGCGGTTGGGAAAGCCGTGAAGCTGGCGGATTTGAAAAACGTGTTCTACACACACCTGGCTGGTATTAAGTCGGCAATGACGGATGAGCTCACCAGCCGGGGGTACTACGCGAAGAACCCCATGGTGGTGCGCGGGATTGCGATTGCCCTCAACGTGGTCTGCGTTGGCATTTTCGCCGTCATCATCTTTGCCATGCAAGCGGTGATTACCGTGGCGAGTGTGGGGAGCATTGTGGTGGCAGGCATCCTGGCCCTGGTGTACGCCTGGCTCATGCCCGCAAAGACCCCGCGCGGTGCCGAAGTGCACGAAGAGGTGCAAGGGTTTAAGTGGTTCCTCTCGGTAACGGAAACCGAGCGCTTGAAGTTCCACAACGCGCCGGCGAAGAAGCCCGAGCAGTTCGAGCAGTTCCTGGCCTACGCCATGGTGCTGGGCGTGGAAAAGGAGTGGGCGAGCTGGTCCAGGA
>CAIPSZ010000180.1 GCA_903867845.1 Candidatus Kerfeldbacteria bacterium
AGTAGTCCCGAAGCGTATGAACGATAAAATTTTCCTCGTTTTGAAAAAAGCAGAAAAACCGCTACACTTCAACGAGATTACCCAACTCATAAACGAAACGAAATTCGATCATCGTATAGCGTACCCACCAACCGTTCACAATGAGCTCATTTTGAACGACCAGTACGTACTCATCGGACGGGGGATATACGCGCTCCGAGACTGGGGCTACAAACCAGGCGTAGTTGCAGATATTCTCGAAAGCATAATGCGGAATTCCGGCCAACCGCTCACGCGCGATGAACTTGTTGCGGAGGTGCTCAAGCAACGCATGGTAAAGAAGAACACCATTTACCTTGCCCTAACGAACCGCAAACGGTTTACCAAGTCTGAAAACGGAACCTTTACGCTAGCTGCTCCTCAAAACCCGTAAACGCATTCATGGTTACGATCGATCTTTCGGTTCTGGCGAGCCAATTCCAAAATGCCGCCCAGAACCCACTTACGATGTTTTGGTTTATCTTCCTTAACGGTGGGTGGATTGGTGTTGTCATCGCATTACTCGTCGGATTCAAGTACGCGTGGCTAGACTTCATTACAGGACGATACATTAGAAAGAATTACGCGGGGAAGTACGTACTCCTTGCGATTGATGTGCCGAAAGATAGCGAGCAAACGCCAAAAGCTGCTGAGCAAATGTTCGCGCACTTTCATGGCATGGCGAAAGACCCAATATTCCCAGAAACGTGGGGACTGCCATTTACTGAATTTTTCGGATACGGTTTCGTGGCACCAAGCATGTCCATTGAGATTGTTAGCCTTGGAGGGTACGTACAGTTTTTTGTACGATGCCTCATTGGTGTCCGAGATATTATCGAAGCAGCAGTGTACGCGCAGTACCCCGATGCGGAAATTACCGAGGTTGAGGATTACGTTGACCTCATGCCAAAGCCCGCAGATCTTGCGAAGCAGACCGAATGGGATTGCTGGTCAGCGCAAATAAAATTCCTACGCAGCTCGGAGTATCCAATTCGAACGTACCCGCTCTTCGAGCATAGCATGTCGCAGAAACTCATTGACCCAATGGCGTCGCTATTGGAAATGTTAAGCCGTATTTCTCCGGATGAGCAAATCTGGCTGCAGTGGGTGCTCCAGCAAGAAGACTACGCCTGGCGTGAGCACGCCAAACGCACCGTGTACAAGCTCATTGGGAAAAAAGGAAAGGAGAAGGGGAGTTTGATGGATATTCCACTAAAAATAACCAAAGACTTACGTGAAGCGCTTACCGCCTCAATCCTTCCCCTGGAACCCGACAAAGACCGGAAGGCGGATAATGCTCCACCATCTCTCATGCTCCACCTTTCGCCTGGAGAACGGGATACCGTAACCATGATTGAGCAAAAACTTTCAAAAATTGCCTTCAAAGTGAAAGGGCGCTTTATCTATTGGGGGAAAACTGAAGTACGTCCAGATGGTACGAAGGCATTTAACAAAGCTCGCGGTGTTAATGGAGTTGTTGGGGCATTGAAGCAATTCGCACTTTCTGACGGAAATATCTTTACTTTCTACAAGAAGACAAAAACCGGAGACATTATTGTAAATAAAAATGCTCGCATGCGTGAACGTAAACGTCGCAACTTATACAACTACCGCGAACGTTCTATCTGGCGTGGCCGTGCGCATATCTACTTAAATATTGAAGAGCTTGCTTCCATTTACCATTTCCCAACCATTGATGTGAAGGCGGCGCAGGTGCAAAAGACGGAAACGAAACGCGGGCAAGCGCCCACTGCGCTACCCGTAGAAAACCCACTGCCGATACAACGCGTGCGAGAACGTTCGATTGCGAGCGCAGGCGCTCCGCCAAGTACCCTTCCCGTACAAGTTCCATCGCCTGCACCATCTCATTCTGTGACTCCTTCTCCAGCAACACCGGCGCGCACTGAACCACAAGTTCCAGTGAACCTACCCTTTGTGAATTAGTATGGAAAAACCATACGAAATCAACGTCTTTTCCGCAACGAACTACCGAGGCCAAGGTCGACGCTTTGGCATAAAAATTGATGACCGTCGTCGGCACATGTACCTGGTTGGAAAAACTGGTATGGGCAAGTCAACGGTCATGGAGCGCATGATGGCGAATGACATGGTTGCGGGTCACGGCATGGCACTGGTCGACCCACATGGTGACCTCGTGGAGAAAATCCTTTCGTACGTCCCCGACAATCGTATCAATGATGTCGTGTACTTCAATCCAGCAGACTACGAACACCCGATTGGCTTCAACGTCCTTGAGGCGGTGGATGCCACGCAGCGACACCTCGTCGCATCTGGGCTCATGGGCGTTTTTACAAAAATTTGGGAGGGCGTGTGGAGTGCTCGTATGGAGTACATCCTCAACAACACTATCCTCGCACTCCTAGAATACCCGGGCTCGACCATGCTCGGCATTGCGCGCATGCTCGTTGATGGACGCTACCGCACACGCGTCCTGACAAAAGTCACCGACCCAATTGTTAAAGGTTTCTGGGTTGATGAATTCGCTAACTACAATGACAAGTTCCGCAATGAAGCGGTTGCGCCAATCCAGAACAAAGTTGGGCAGTTCCTCTCCAGTGCAATTATTCGTAACATCGTCGGGCAGCCGAAGAGTACTATAGATTTACGCGAGATCATGGACTCAAAGAAGATTCTTCTGCTCAATTTGGCAAAGGGCAGAATTGGTGAGGATAACTCTTCGTTGCTTGGGGCAATGATGATTACGCGACTACAACTAGCGGCCATGAGTCGTGTCGATATCCCGGAACCAGAACGCAATGACTTCTTTCTGTACGTCGATGAATTTCAAAATTTCGCCACGGAGAGCTTTGCAAGCATACTCTCTGAAGCCAGAAAGTATCGACTGAACCTAACCATTGCTCACCAGTACATTGAACA
>CAIPSZ010000181.1 GCA_903867845.1 Candidatus Kerfeldbacteria bacterium
TCGCTTCCTTTGACTTTGGCATTTCCGCCGGAGGCGGATCCCGCTTCGCGGGGCACCTTACTCACGATGATCAAGCCTTTGCCAATCCGGTTTGCGGCTTCCAGGGATTCGCTCAAGCGCTGCTTGTCCAAATCTGGCCCGAGCGTCAGCCGGTCAATGACCACTTCAATGGAGTGCTTCTTCTGCTTCTCCAGTTCCAAGCGCTCGGCTTCATCCAGCGGGGTGATGATGCCATCCAGGCGCACGCGGACGTACCCGGCTTTGCGCACTTCGGCGAACACGTGCTTGTGCTCCCCTTTCATGTCCCGCACCTTGGGCGCGAGGACGAGGATGGCGGTATTGGCGGGCCAGGTCAGGATCTGCCGGCGAATTTGCTCCGTGGTCTGGCGCTGGACTTCGCGGCCGCACACCGGGCAGTGCGGGATGCCGGTGCGCGCGTAGAGCAAGCGTAGGTAGTCGTACACCTCCGTGACCGTTCCGACTGTAGAACGTGGGTTGTGGCTGACCGACTTCTGGTCAATGGCAATGGCTGGGGACAACCCATCAATCTGGTCTACATCGGGCTTGTCCATGAGGCCCAAAAACTGTCGCGCGTAGGCGGACAGGGATTCTACGTACCGGCGCTGGCCTTCGGCGTAGATCGTATCAAAGGCAAGGCTGGATTTTCCCGATCCTGATAAGCCCGTAAATACCACAAAGGCATTCCGCGGGATATCCAGGGAAACGTTCTTGAGGTTGTGCACCCGTGCCCCGCGAATTTTGATGACGTCTGCCATTGTGGTGGGTTTACCCTCCACAATCTCGAGCGAGTCACGCTTAAGCGGGACGAGTCGAGAGGTGAAGGTAGAAATCAGCCAACAGAGTGCGAGGAGTGTATCACCTGTGTCAAGGATGGTCAAGAGCTAGCGCTTTGAGCGGAATTTCCCCTCCTTTCTTCTGTCATCCTGAGGACCCCGAGTATGTCGAGGGGGACGAAGGATCTCCCAGCATTCGCTGGGGGATTCTTCGCTACGCTCAGAATGACAAAAGAATAAGACTAGTCCTTTCTCGCTCTTTAACCAAATTCAAAACCCCTGTGCTTCCACAAGGGTTTCGGAAAAGAACAACTTCTTACTCTGTGATGCGAACACGAAGGAAGCGAGAGTTCCGATCCCACCAGTTGTCGAGTCTGCTCTTGTCGAGGTACCGTCCACAATTGTCGATGTAGACGCACGCGACAAAGCCATTGGCGACCTTACCGCACAAGGAAACAACAGGCGACTCACCAAACTGCTTTGTGCTGTCTGGTAAATTGTCTATGTACGTCTCTGCCTCGGACCGATCTGCTGGCCGAAAACCTGGAGCGCACTGCCAATCTTCCACCTCCCGTGTAGTAGGGTCGTGGTCAAAGCTCCCCACGTCGTACGCAACGTCGTGGATACCAAGCTGCACAAGGGGAAAGTCTGCAACTCGCACATCACCATCGACGACGAAATAATCCTGCGTTCGGATTTCCTCCCATCGTGTGTCACCGTCGTTAACCGTCAGGTCTGTCGGCACGAAAAATGGGTTCAGCCTTTCAGCGAAAAGTTGTAAGTTCCGCTTTGTGAGCTTACCCTTTCGTACCTTAGCGATGATATCGCCAATCAACCCCAGGCAATCGTCCGCACCCAAGCTCTCGTCGCCCGGCACAGTTCCGACCATGTTCTTGTCTACCATGATCAGCTCCTTATGTTTGTACAATTGTCCGAAACCGTCGGAACCACGGTGGTGAGTGTTTTACTCACATTTGGAAAGTCTTTTGTTGACTACCGATAGTAGCACCAAACAAGCCATAAGTCAACCCTAGTCACCCCCTCTCCTGGTCTAGCGACCACCCTCCCCCACCTTGGGGGAGGGATGGGGAGAGGGCTACGCTATACTTTCCCCATGTCCCCCAACCTCCGCCGCCATCTGCAAACCCTTCCAGCCAAACCCGGTGTCTACACCTTTTTCGATGCAAAAGGTGACGTGCTGTACGTGGGCAAAGCCACCAGTTTGAAGTCGCGGGTGTCTTCCTATTTCACCAAGAGCAATGGCCTCTCCCCGGCGAAAAAAATCATGGTGAGCCGGATCGTACGGCTGGAAACCATTGTCACCAGCAGTGAACTGGAAGCTCTGATGCTGGAGACGACGCGGATAAAGAGCCTGCACCCGCCGTTTAACATCGTCATGCGGGATGATAAGAACTTCCTGTATATAAAGGTGGCGCTCAAAGAGGACTATCCCAGTGTCACCACAGTACGCCGCCTGACGAAAGATGGCTCGCGCTACTTTGGGCCGTATGTCTCGGCTGGCGCTGTCTACTTCACGCTCAAGCTGCTCAAGAAAATTTTTCCGTACAAGAACTGCAGCAACCCGCCAGAGAAGCCCTGCTTCGAGTATCACCTCCACCGCTGCTTGGGCCACGGCACCGACGAAGCAAGCAAGGAACGCTACCGAAAAATTATCAATGACCTCATGCACTTCCTGCGTGGCGACACCAAGGATGTGCGAAAGGAGCTGGAACGACAGATGAAGGCGGCGAGCGTGAAGCGTCAGTTCGAGAAAGCTGCCGTTGCGCGTGATCGGGTGTTTGCCATTAACAAGCTCATGCAGCAGCAGAATGCCATTATGCCCGCGGCCGTCAACGTGGACTGCATTGGCTACGCCACGCTCGGCAGTCTCGCCGCCGTGAACCGCCTCGTCATTCGCAATGGCAAGATGCTGGACCGTCAGGTCTTCCTGCTGCAACACGTGCAGGATGAAGAACCCAAAGACGTGCTCGCCAGTTTCATGGAACAGTTCTTCAGCCAGGTGACCGACCCGCCAGAAAAAATTGCTCTGCCATTCACCTTACAACTCTCCCCCGCTTTCCACACTGCGGTTGATGCAAGCACCTTTATCCCGCAACGTGGCCGACTGAAGAAACTCATGAAAGTAAGCGAGCTCAATGCCGCGGAATTCCTCCGCCAGCAAAAAGCCAGCTTTGAAAAAGACGACGTACGTTTGCTCAAGGGCTTGCGCGAGCTCGCTACAGCTTTGGATTTAGAAAATCCACCGAAGCGCATTGAAGCGTTTGACGTGGCCAACGTCCAAGGCGAGCACGCCTCGGGCAGCATGGTGACCTTCGTGCATGGCCGACCCGAGAAGAAGTGGTACCGCCGGTTCACCATCAAGACGGTGCAAGGGTCCAATGACCCGGCCATGATGGCCGAAATGCTGACGCGCCGCTACGCCCACGTTCCCTCTGTCATTGCGAGCTCCGAGCGCAACGAGGGGCGTGGCAATCCTGCGGAAATAGCGAAGAGCATGATTGCTTCGTCGTCCCGCACCGGCGGGACTCCTCGCAAAGACGCGTGGCCACTCCCCGACCTTATCATCCTGGACGGTGGCGCCGGACAACTCGGCGTTGTCACGCGAGCGCTGGGGAAAATAGAAATTCCCATCGTCGCTTTAGCCAAAGCCGGCCATGCCCATGAACCGCAGCAGGGCGACCGCGAGCGGATCTTTCTTTTGAATCAGCCACCGAAGAAGTTACCCAACCCGTCGGACGGCTTATTCCTGATCGAACGCATCCGCGACGAAGCCCACCGCTTCACCATTGCTGGCTACCGCGGCAAGCACCGCAAAGCCAGCATCGGTTCTGCCTTAGACACAATCCCCGGTGTTGGCCCGACCATGAAGAAAAAGCTACTAAAAGCGTTTGGATCAGTCGCGAAGATTCGTCAGGCGACGGAAACGGACATTGCCAAAGTCGTTGGGCAAGCACTAAGCAAAAAAATTCAAGAAAGCCTGTAGCGCAATCGTTTAACAAAAAAGGGACAGCAGAGCAATCCCTTTTGTAAGTTACGATTTGTTTTGTGCATCCCCAAAAAGTTTTTTTCGAAGGAATATGTTCCCTCCTAAGAAACCAACTCCAATGATGATCATGGCTCAACCGAAAAATAACGAAAATGTATCGGGTAAAAGAGCAACGAATACTGCACCCACCAGGATCATAAATGTTGGGACGAACCAAAGTGCGAATCTGACTTCGCTATCAAGAACCTTCGATTCAAATCACATCGATCGCACATGACTATACCTCCTTAAAAACACGTGGCTGTTTACCAGACTTCCAAATTTCGCGCATCCAGTCGGCAATATGGCAGAAGGCTATTACTCATGCTGCCAACAAGCCGATTCGCATCAGCAAGGTACTGGTAATAACGCGCTCTGTCCCTTACCTCATACATATCCAGGTGCTGCGTTAAGTACATGTACGTGCTGTCCAAATGAGCGAATGCGGAATCTACTTTCCATTTCACCTCCTGCTCTAACTTCTCTTGGCTACCGAAAAGTCTATAGAGTGCCATGGTGCTGTCACCAATTTTGCAATTAATGACCATGGCAGGATAGTCCTTCACCGCCCGTTCAAAGGCAAAATCTTGAAAATGAATGACCGAGTATTTGCTCACTGGCACGTAGTACCTTCCTGATGAAGCTACAAATGCTTGCTTGGGGTTGTCACGCGGGACAACAACGCAAGGGTGTGACGGCCAGAAGAACAGCATGTGCATGATGATGAAAGCGGGCGCAACAACGAGTACGACCCACCCAACTCGCCGACTGGATAGCGTCCAACGTAAACTCGACTCATACGGACGCTCGCCTTGAACAGCTTCAGTCATAAGTCGAACGGCATCCATAGTAAGACCCAGGGTAATGAAAGCAGCGATCAAACAGCCAAGATTAAAGATTGCCATTTGATCTGCCCTCATAGTGCCAATCAAAAGCAGTAAAATAACCACTACCAAACTTACTGCCTTCCAACGGAGAATCCTTCGCGAATGCAACGCCGCTTTGACTTCTTGCGAATCCATATTTCCTCACTTTTTAAGTTACTTTATTGTTCTGTTTAACGAGCAACTATAGATAAGTTGACAATATTGTTCAATGTACATTGATCGAAGACTCAATATTCTAGTATTAATAATGACTTTTTTATCAATAATATTGACAAAATAAGATATTTACGCTATACTCCTTGATTATGGATACTTCCCTGCTCCGCACCCTCACGGACTTTGGCCTCAATGATAAAGAAGCCAAGGTCTACCTGGCGTTGCTGGAATTGGGTGATGGCAATGTAACGCAAATCGCGGCAAAGACCGGCCTCAAGCGCGCAATCACCTACATTGTTCTGGAACGACTCATGGAGCAGGGCTATGCCAGCCGCACGGGCCGGGGCAAGGTCCTCCGCTTCACTGCCGCTGATCCCCTACGGCTCTTCACAAGCGAGCAAACCCGGCTAACGAACTTCAAGTTCATGCTGCCCCTCATGCGAAGCCTGTATAACACACCAAAGGCAAAACCACGCTTCAATTACTTCGAGGGCAAGGAGGCTATCCTCACGGTCTATTCAGAGATTAGTCGGTACCCCACAGCAAAATTTATTTCTTCCATTGATCGATTGAATAGCTTCGTGCCCGAGGAGGTCGAGCGCTGGTTGACTGAGTACCAGAATGAGAATAAAGACCACGAAAGCATGCACTTGCTCACTGACACACCAGCGGATCAGTCTGCGGTAAAAACTCTTGTTCGCAATGGCCAACAAGTACGATTGATGCCTAAGGGCGTGATGCTGGATATGGACTTTTCCATCTACGGCGAAAAAGTGGCCATCACGTCAATTGGAGACCCCCTCTTTGTGGTTGTCATCGAGTCACAAGCATTGGCAAATTCTATCACTGCACTTTTCAGCCTGCTGTGGCAGACCGCGCGGCCTGTTCGGGGTACTACAAAAAAGTGACTATGACCGACGCCGAACGAAAACTTGAACTCAAAGTGCGGCGCCGCGAAAAAAAGAAGAAGCCCAAAATGGCCGTCCAGGGCAAGCGGGTGTTCCAAATTGTTGCCTTACACGCCAAGCGGAAGAAGAAATCCTCTACTTCGTGAAGGTGAAGGTGGAGAGGATACTTTGTAACGTCGTTGTTAAATCCTTTGGGAAATAACTTTCTGGTAGCCCCGGAATGAAGGCGACGTACGTGAGGGAAAGATTGCCCTGCTGCTTTGTAAAATAGGCAAATGGCCCCATCGGTTCTGTACGTAGTAGCTTGCCTGAGGGCTCGTTGTTTTCAGTAATTCCTGTATACGTATCAAGAGTCGTAGAAAACATCCCATATCGTAACCCAGA
>CAIPSZ010000182.1 GCA_903867845.1 Candidatus Kerfeldbacteria bacterium
CAAAACCTTCTTGATGCCAATCGAAGACGTGTTCTCGATCTCTGGCCGTGGCACTGTTGTCACAGGTCGTGTCGAGCGCGGCATCGTCAAGGTCAACGAAGAAGTCGAAATCGTTGGTTTGAAGCCAACCTCCAAGACCGTCGTGACCGGCATTGAAATGTTCAACAAGTCCCTGGACCAGGGCAAAGCTGGTGACAACGCTGGCTTGCTCCTCCGTGGAACGAAGAAGGAAGACGTGGAGCGCGGCCAAGTGGTTGCAAAGCCTGGTACGGTCACGCCACACTCCGAATTCGAGGCCGAGTGCGTCATCCTTACCAAAGAGGAAGGTGGCCGCCACACCCCGTTCATGAAGGGCTACAAACCACAGTTCTACATCCGCACCACGGACGTGACTGGAGAAGTTGAACTGCCTGCCGGAACGGAAATGGTCATGCCTGGCGACCAGCTCAAGTTCAACGTCAAGCTTGTGTCCGCCGTGGCCTTGGAAGAGAAGCAGCGCTTCGCCATCCGCGAAGGTGGCCACACGGTCGGTGCCGGCGTCGTAACCAAGATTCTCAAATAATATTTTTCCTTGCCCCGTCCCGCTCCTGCGGGGCGGGGCAAGACTTTCCCCTGTACCTTTGCTCGTTCCATGGCTGAAGTCACTCCACAACCCGTCGTCGCTACCGAAGAAGAAATCCACCAGCGGATTCGCATTCGCATTCGTGGCTACGACCACAAGATCATCGACCAGTCCATCCACACAATCATCGATACGGTGAAGCGGACGGGTGCCTCGGTGCGCGGTCCAGTACCGCTGCCAACGGAGCGGAATCGCTTCACGGTCATTCGGTCGTCGTTCGTCCACAAGAATTCGCGCGAGCAGTACGAAATGCGCACGCACAAGCGCTTGCTGGATATTCTGGATCCAACGCCCAAGACGGTTGACGCGCTCATGAACCTCAACTTGCCAGCCGGGGTTGACGTGGAAATTAAAATGTAGTTGAATGCGGTGAGGCCGCTATCCCACTGGGATATCGACCCTACCGCAATCACGAAAGTAGGCAGTAGGTTCTCGGGCTGATCATCGACGCACCAGTTCACCGCTAAGCCCGGGATAACGATTCGCCAAGGTTCTGCGCTACCCGCGCAGCTCGTCTGTCAATATCGTCGCCAGATTTTTCTTTTTCTGTAAGGGAACGCCACACCACTCCATTCATTCAGCTATGTCCTTCATCCTCGCAAAAAAAATTGGCATGACGCAACGGTTCCGTGACAACGGTACTGTTGTCCCAGTGACCCTCGTGGAAGCTGGGCCATGCGTCGTCACGCAGATTAAAACCGCCGACAAGGACGGGTACACTGCCGTACAGTTAGGGTTTGGCCTTGCCAAGCACCAAACCAAGGCGCGAGCAGGCCACTTGAAGGACCTCGCGAAGAGTTCTTCGTTGAAGGAATTCCACGTGGAAGATGCTAAGGATTTGGAACGCGGCAAAGTCATTGACGCGACAACGTTTGCCATTGGCAACATCGTCCGCGTAACCGGTATGGCCAAGGGTAAAGGATTCCAAGGCGTCGTGCGTCGTCACCACTTCCGTGGTGGTCCGGCCAGCCACGGCCATAAAGATAACCTCCGCATGCCTGGTTCAGTTGGCGCAACCTTCCCGCAGCACATCATGAAGGGCTTGCGCATGGCTGGCCGCATGGGCGGGCAGAAAACGACCGTTGAGAATTTGGAAGTTGTTGAAGTCGATAAAGACAAGAACCTCATTGCCCTGAAAGGCGCAGTTCCCGGCGCTCGCGGCAGCCTTCTCCTCATCCAGACCGCGTAACCGTATGGCATCCACACCCATCACCCTTAAAGTGCACGACCTGAGCGGCAAGCCGACGAAGGACGTGACGCTCGACCCGAAGGTGTTCGGCGTGACCATCGATACCGGCCTCCTGCACTTGGTGACCACTGCATACCAAGCAAACAAGCGCTTGGGCTTAGCGCACACGAAGACTAAAGGTGAAGTTCGCGGGGGTGGCCGCAAGCCGTGGAAGCAAAAGGGTACTGGCCAAGCACGCCAGGGTTCCATTCGCAGCCCACAGTGGCGCGGCGGCGGCAAAGCCTTTGGTCCCCGCACCGGTCGCAACTGGAGCAAAGACCTGACCACGAAAGTGAAGCGCAAGGCACTGGCAATGGCGCTCACCTCGCAGGCGGAAAAGCAGCGCATCATCCTCGTCGATTCGTTCCCTGCTGAAGGGAAGACGAAACCGGTGATGAAGTTCCTGCAAGCCCTCAAGGCGAATCGCTCCGCACTCATCATTCCAGCCAGCCACGATGCGATTCTCGTTCGCGCCACGCGCAACATGCCTGAAGTGGAAATCCTCCGTGCCGATAGCTTGAACACCTACGACATTCTCCGCGCCCACTATTTGGTGGTTGCCGAGAAGAGCTTGGACGTCATCGGCAAGCACTACACGACCAAAGCCTAATTCTATGGCACTCTTCGACCGACTCCGCAAAAAGCACGAAGACGTGGGCAAGGACAAGAAGCCAACCCACGCCAAGGACACCGCCCCAAAGGCGAGTGCCGAGAAAGCCGTGGAAAAAGTTGAAGCGCCGAAGGAAGAGAAGAAAGCGGCCAAGCCTCGCGTCCTCAAATCCAATACCCGTCACGCTCACCGCGTCCTCATCCGCCCCGTACTCACAGAAAAGACCACGCGGCTCACCAGCAACAACCAGTACGTCTTCGCCGTGCCGAAGACCGTGAGCAAGATCGAAGTGCGTGAAGCGGTGTTCGCCACCTACGGCGTGCGACCCATTCACGTGACGACGAGCAATGTGCACGGAAAATCAGTCAATTTCGGTCGACTCTCGGGTACGCAGAAATCCTGGAAGAAAGCAGTCGTCACCCTCCCCACCGGCAAGACGATCGACGTCTCGAACTAGTATGGCATTCAAACTCTACAAACCGACAACCCCAGGACGACGCCACGCCGGTGTGAGCGGTTGGAAAACCGAAGTCACGAAGCGCACCCCGGAGAAGTCCCTGCTCTCCCCGCGCAAGCGCACGGGCGGGCGCAACAACCAGGGCAAGATCACCACGCGGCACCGCGGCGGTGGCGCCAAGCGCCAGCTCCGCACAGTGGACCTCCTCCAGGAGAAGTTCGACGTCGTCGGTACCGTGGTCGGCATTGAGTACGACCCAAATCGCACCGCCTACCTCGCCTTGCTCCAGTACCCCGATGGGGAGAAGCGTTACATCGTCGCACCCGTTGGCTTGAAGCCAGGTAGCCAGGTGGTGAGCGCCACGAAGCGCGTCGACGTTACAACCGGCAATCGCATGCCGCTCAAAGACATTCCCGTTGGCATGCAGATACACGCGTTGGAACTCCAGCCCGGTCGCGGTGGCATCACGGTTCGTTCCGCAGGATCGTCCGCCGTCATTATGGCCATGGAAGGGGACATGGCGCAGGTGAAGATGCCGTCCGGTGAAATTCGCGCTATTCCATCCAGTGCTCGCGCCTCCCTGGGCCAAGTTTCCAACAACGACCACAACAACGTGCGCCTGGGCAAAGCCGGCCGCGTCATCCTGAAGGGTTTCCGCCCGACCGTCCGTGGTAAGGTGATGAACCCGGTTGACCACCCACACGGTGGTGGTGAGGGCAACCAGCCGATTGGTTTGAAACACCCGAAGACACCTTGGGGCAAACCCGCACTCGGTGTGAAGACGCGTAAGGCGGGCAAGTACTCCGACGCATTTATTCTCAAGCGACGTCCTAGCCGAAAGAAAGCCTAACCCTATGTCACGATCACTCAAGAAAGGCCCATTCACTGATCCAAAATTGCTTAAAAAAGTTGGCAAGCTTCGCGTTGGTGATAAGACCGTCATCAAGACCTGGTCACGTGACTCGGTCATTACTCCGGAAATGGTTGGCTTCACCTTCGGCGTGCACAACGGCAAGAACCACATTAGCGTCACGCCCAGTGAGAACATGGTGGGCCATCGCTTGGGTGAGTTCTCCCCAACCCGCAAGTTCGTCCGTCATGGTGGCCGCATGCAGAAGGAAGCCGAAATGGCTGCCGCTGCTGCCGCAACTGCTTCGGCAAAAGCTCCAGCTGCCCCAACTACTCCCGCAAAGTAATTTCCTATGGTAAGTTCCGCAACGCTACGTAACATCCGCATCTCTCCGCGCAAGGTCCGCCTCGTCGCTGACCTGGTGCGTGGCAAGAGCGTGACTGACGTCACGAACATCCTGACACACTTGCCGAAGGGAAGTGCCGCGCCGTTGCTCACCTTGCTCAAGTCAGCCATTGCCAATGCTAAAGCGCACAACCACGAAGACCTTGAAGCTCTTCGCATTAGCGCGATTACGGTGGACATGGCCCCACGCCTCAAGCGCTTCATGCCCCATGCTATGGGCCGCGCGACGACTATTCTCAAGCACGCTTCCCACATCACCCTTACACTCGACATCCTCGTGAAGAAAGCAAAACCAGCGAAGAAGATTGCTGGTAAGCCTAAGGCCGAAAAAGCGGTCGAGAAGAAGGCTGATACTCCTACCCCAAAGAAAGCTTAACCTATGGGCAATAAAGTACACCCAATCGCGCACCGCCTCGGCATTACCACTGAGTGGACATCAAAGTGGTACGCCGCACGCACCTACCGAACCCTCCTCAAGGAAGACCTCGAGGTGCGCAACTACTTGCGGAAGAAGCTGCGCGCTGCAGGGGTGGCCCGCATCGAAGTAGAGCGCTCCGGTAACGCAGTCACGGTGACTATCATCACAGCAAAGCCCGGTATCGTCATTGGCCGCGGTGGTTCTGGTGTGGAAGATTTGAAGACCGCAATGGTGAAGTACTTTCCGCCGAAGACGAAGTTCAAGTTGAACATCCAGGAAGTAGCGAATCCCGCACTCGTCGCCCAACTCGTCATGCAGAACATGATCGAGCAGCTCGAGAAGCGGTTACCGTTCCGCCGTATCCTGAAGCAATCGGTTGAGCAGGTGAAGAAGGCGGGCGGCCAAGGGGTGAAGGTCATGGTTGCGGGCCGATTGAACGGCGCAGACATTGCCCGCACCGAAGCCCTCTCCTGGGGCAAGCTTCCGCTGCAGACCCTCCGCGCAGACGTGGATTTCGCCCGTGGTGCAGCTGCGACGACGTACGGCGCCATTGGCGTGAAAGTCTGGATTTACCGCGGCGACATTTTCAAGAAGAAGGAAGAGCAACCTACCTAACCTATGTTCACCCCGAAGAAGGTCAAACACCGAAAGCACCACCGCGGTCA
>CAIPSZ010000183.1 GCA_903867845.1 Candidatus Kerfeldbacteria bacterium
CGTCCATTTCATCCATGACATTCTTACTCTGCAGCACACGGGCGTTTCGTACATCCAGCAAGCGCTTCCAGTCTTCCCACCGGTCGTTCATGAGCTCAGTAAAGATGACGGTGCTGTCCTCGCAGCAGCTGAAGGTGAACCAGCCGATGCGGAGCTTCTTCGGCGGTGTGGTGGTGTCTGGCATGCACTGAGTATACCAGAGGAACGCTGCCGAGGGGAGCACGTGGTAAACTACGACCATGGACCTCATCGACACGCACTGCCACCTTAACTTTAACGCGTACAAGGACGACCTTGATGCGGTCATTCAACGCACCCTTGATGCGGGCATGCGCGTGATCAATGTCGGTTCGCAGAGCAGCACGAGCCAGCGCGCCGTGGACATGGCAAAACAGTATCCGGGCAAGCTATTCGCGGCGATTGCATTACACCCACTGCACCTATTCGAAACGTACGTGGATGAAGTGGAAATTCCGTTCAAGACTCGGGAAGAAGTTTTCGATCCTGCCTACTACAGTAATCTGGCGAAGCAACCCGGTGTGGTTGCGATTGGGGAGTGCGGGCTAGATTACTACCGTGTACCCGAAGGTGTGGAGGAAGCGGTGTTTATCAAAAAGCAGAAAGCGACTTTACTCCAACAAATCCAGCTGGCTCAAGATCACGACCTCCCAATGATCCTGCACGTGCGCACGAGCAAGGAAGAACCACAGCGGGCGTACCTGGAAACCCTAGACGTGCTGAAGCATGTGGGGTTCAACAATGGCGTTGTGCACTGTTACACTGGCGACCTGGAAACCGCAAAGAAAATTCTGGACGCGGGATTTATGATTTCGTTTACCGGGATTATTACTTTTCCAAATGCGAAAGAACTTCTGCCAATTGTGCAGTACGTACCAATGGACCGCGTCATGGTGGAGACGGACTCACCCTACCTAGCGCCGCCGCCATACCGCGGGAAGCGGAACGAGCCGCTCTACGTGCAGTACGTGGCGCAGAAGATTGCCGAAGTGAAAGGTCTGCAAGTGAGCGAGGTGGAAGAGCAAACCACTGGGAATGCTGAAAAGTTTTTCTCACTGAAATAAAATAGCACCGCGACCAGGAGGCTGGGCGCGGTGGAAATTGCTCTAGCGTTTGAAACGCGCTGGTTTTCGATCTTCTCTGGGGAAGAAGCTCTTCTCCGGTGGCGCGTCAGCGCTTGTGTGAGGCCGTGCAATGGGGACCGGCACGGTAAAATCAACGTTCGTTGCTCGCAGTCCTGCAAGAGCATTTGACGCTTTCGCAGCGGGGCGCACTCCTTTCATGTTGGTGTTCAGGTGAGGGTCGTTGTCCTTAGACATCATTCCTCCTTGAATGAATGGTTTTTGTTTACCCTATGGCACTCGAAGGTTCTAGAGTAACGCTGGATTGAGAAAAGTCAACCCCCGCTTTCCCACGGGCAGGGGGTAGGGTAGAATACCTCTATGGAAATTGTCGCCATCATCCTCAGCGTTATCGTCCTCATTGGTATTGGCCTGCTGTACACCCGGCTTGGAAAAGGTGGGAGTAGTGTTGCCGACCCGCAAACCCAGGAGAAGCTCATCCGGATGGAAGAGCGCTTGGCACAATTGAACGAGAAGTCTTCGGAGCAAACGCGGGTACTGGATGCAAAACTGGGAGAGTCCACCAAAGCCCTACAGCAGCAGTTTGGCCAGTCCACCAAGATTGTACAGGATGTTACCGAGAAGCTCACCAAGCTGGACGAGACGAACCGGCAAGTCCTCAATTTTTCAGATCAACTCCGCAATCTGCAGGATATCCTGCAAAACCCGAAGCAACGCGGTATTCTTGGCGAGTACTTTTTGGATAGCCTGCTGAAGAACGTCCTTCCGCCCGGGTCGTACCAAATGCAGTACAAATTTAAAGATGGCGAGATTGTTGACGCCGTGGTGAAGATTAAAGACCGACTCGTGCCCATTGACTCTAAGTTTAGCTTGGAGAACTACAACCGCATGGCTGCCACGCACGTGGAGACGGATAAAAAAATTCTGGAGAAAGCTTTTGTGAATGATTTGAAGGTCCGCATTCAAGAAACGTCCAAGTACATCCGGCCAGCAGAGAATACCATGGATTTTGCGTTCATGTTCATTCCGTCCGAAGCCATTTACTACGACCTACTCGTGAATAAAGTCGGCGCAGTTACCGAAGACACGGAGAATCTCATCCAACGTGCGGCGAACAAGTACCACGTCATTATTGTTTCGCCAACATCGTTCCTGGCGTACTTGCAAACGGTGCTGGAAGGCTTGCGCGCGATGCAGATTGAAGAGTCAGCAAAAGAAATTCGGAAGAACGTTGAACAGTTGGGGAAACATATTTCCAGCTACGATGCGTACTTGCAAAAGCTTGGTAACCACTTGGGCACGACCGTGAACACGTATAACGCTGCGTACAAGGAGTTTAAGAAAGTGGATAAAGACGTTTTCAAGATCGCCGAGGTTGGCGGGAAGATCGAGCCTCTGGAAATAGAGAAGCCGAAAGGGGAGTAGATTTCGTCATTCCGAACTCGTTTCGGAATCCCATTGAAAAATAAAGAG
>CAIPSZ010000184.1 GCA_903867845.1 Candidatus Kerfeldbacteria bacterium
CTCGCAGGAACGAACTATATCGACCTCCCCGATAATATCGACTTCAATGAAACGGATAGGTCTGTACCGCCGCGACCTTGTACGTAGAAAACTGCCCAAAATTGGCAAAAAACCGGATTTATCCACAGGGTCCGCCAAGTACGGTTTTCCTGGATTAGGATCGCGCTTTTCGTTCTGCGCTTGGCTGCGATGGTACGCGTGTCACGGATAGCCGATCAGCATCGCTCACGAACAGCCCGAACAGCGTCCACCACGTTAGGCTCCCCACCTCAAACCAATCTGGCAGGAACTGTGCGCTCACCGCTAGTGCGGTGAAACTCAAAATGAAAAAGAGGGTTACGCGTTTTTGCGCAGGATCGGTTTGACTAACGAACGCTCGCGCCAGCCAAGCAAAGACGCCGCACACCACTACAAGTGCAATTGCTAAGCCGAGCCAGCCAAACTCCTGTGTGACCTGCACGTACCACGATTCGGGATTCCGTACGGCGCCGCCCGTATTCGTCGTCGCCAGACCAGAAGTGCCCAATCCTGAGCCCCACGGGTGTTTGCGAATGTGATCCCAGGCATCCAGCCGAGCTTGGCGGTGAAGGATGGACGATGAGTTGTGAAAGACTAAAGCCTGGATCGTCCCAGGGTTGCCCTGGTCTGGTACCTGAACCAAGCTCAGGACGAGTCCGGCGCTAATGATGCCGAGGAAGACGGCAATGATTGCAACCTGCAAGCGTCGCACGCTGCCACGGAGCTGTCGCATGCGGGTGATGCAGTAGATGATAGCCGCTGCGCCCAAGGCTAGAAAGTGCCCGCGCGAGTAGGTGGTGAGGAGCACGACGGTGATGAGTGCGATGTCCGCAAGCCACCAGCGTCGTGGCCACCACGTGCGACCGAAGCACAGCGTCAGGAGCAGGAGGAGGACCGCGTACATTGCCAAGCTATTCGGCCCAGGGAACGTCGACATTGCGCGGATGAGGTTGCTGCCGATGAGGTGGTACGGTGGGAGGGGATTGCCGCTCACCTGTACAATATCGGAGTACCCGAGGTGGGTAAGGAAGTTCTTGGAGAGCACGGTCACTTGGGCGAGGCCGAAGAGGAGCATGGGCACCGCGGCAAGGTTCAGTGCTTTCCCTAACCGAAGCAGGGTTTCACGAGAACTGGAGAAGCACCGCGCAATGAAGTAGACGACGAAGACGAAGAAATCGTAGCGGAACCCAAAGACTATTGCCTTGCTGTGGTGGATGATCATCCCACCGACCACCACGCCGTATGCGATGAAGAGCAGCATGAGCCAGTCCATGGCGTGCAGCCGAAACGGCAAGCGTCGGTTTCGCGCCACGTACACGAGCACGCACAGGCCAATCAGGCCTACGATGAGTTCCTTCCAGCCGATGGTGATGAGAGTCATCACGGTGCTCAGGCGCAGCCCAAGGATATCCATGCCGTGCCGCATGGCTTGCAGCACCAGCGTGGCGTAGGGCATGAAGAACAGCACGAAGAGCCCAAGCCCAACGAGAAGGGCATGACGAATTGGCGAAAGATTCGGTGCGTCGCTCATACCTCAAGCGTACTCCTTCGTCGGTGCGAGCGCGACATTTTGGAACGCGAGGAGGAGCCCGATGCACACCCACACGTGCATGATGTAGAGAATGGAAAACGTCTGGTACTGCACCAGGATGCCAATGAATGCCGCGAGCCCGCCAATGAGCAAGGCGCGCAGTGCCGGTGAGCGGGCGACGCGAATGGCCCGTACGCTGCGGATGATGAGAATGCCAAATGCCAGAATGAGCGCGGCCGCCCCAAGAATACCGGATTCAGCCAGAACCTCCAGTGAGAGGTTGTTCACAATCTGCCAGCCGTCTTTGGGTTCGTAGAATGGATTGATGGATGCAAACGGCCCAAACTGGCCCGGACCAATGCCGACGAGTGGGTTGCTGTGATACGCATCATTCGCCTTTTGAAAAGTGGCGACACGCTCCAAGTAGCTCGCGCCCGTAAACAAGTTCGTGATGTGCTCGGTGAACTTCTGCGTGCTCATCGCATCCGTGCCACCACCCAGGAGCCGGAGGGCGATCAGGGCAATGACAATGGCACTCGCACCAAAGGCGAGTATGCGTCCGGGCCGAAAAATCTGGCGTAGGGAGAAGAGGCCGATCACCACGAGGCTAGCCGCAAACCCGATGTACCCACCCCGGGCAACGGTAAGCACGAACGCGACGCCGGCAAGCAGGAGGAGGGGCAGGCCAAAGAATCCATGGAGCCGCTTCCCCGAGAAGAGATTCGCCGTAAGCAGAGAGAGTGGGAGCAGGAGGTAGTTGGCAAAGTATAGTGGCTCCAGCTCGGTGGACTGCACGCGCGGGAACCCGAGGATTGCCTTGGTGTACAAATCCCGCAACCCCGTGATGCTCGGCGGCAATCCAGCGTAATCACCGAGGAACTGGAACAGCCCGAATGCGGCAACAATTGCGGTAATGATGTACAAAACGCGAACAGCGCGCTGCGCCCCCGCCTCGGTCGTGATAATTTGCGGGATGACCAACCCCGCGGCAATGGTGAATGCCGTGAAGAGGAAAACTTCGATGCCCCGCGTCGGGTTGGCGGCATGGGATAGGCCCATGACCAGCACGACGAGGTAGGCAAGCATGGGCCACACCAATGGGTTCGGTCGCCAGTGCTTCGCCCCATCCCATGCCAGGCGCGTTACCCACGCTGCCAGGAGCGCCACGCCAACTACTTGGCTGGGCCGAATGGTGACGCCACCACGGTTGATCGAACCAATGCGTTCAAACGGCAAGAGGAAAATGACGAGGAGGACGCCGAACTCCGGCTTCCGTAAGAAAATGATGTACAGGGCGATGAAGGCGAGTGCGGCCAGAGCGTAGAACGGCTGGCGACTCGCCACAAAAGCGATTGGCAGCGCCAGGATGAGCGCGCCAAAAATGTAGCGTGTGTACTTTGACGTCGGGAATGTCGGCTTAGACATGATGCAAGCGGAGTAACGCGTCCATAGTGTGCTGGGCGGTACGGTGCCAGGTAAAGGTTGCCGCACGTGCCAAACCGCGCTGCCGCAAATCTCGTTGCAACGCCGCGTCGCCAATGACGCGAGAGATTTGGAGCTTCCATGCCTCATGGTCATTCGGGTCGGCGTAGAGCACAGCATCGCCGCCGACTTCCGGAATTGATGAGGCGGTGCTGGCAACGACTGGCGTGCCGCATGCCATCGCTTCCAGTATCGGCAAGCCAAAA
>CAIPSZ010000185.1 GCA_903867845.1 Candidatus Kerfeldbacteria bacterium
CCCAAAGACACCAGCAGGGGGTGCTCGATTCGCACTCAGGAATTTCACCCACACAATTATGGGGAATGGCTCAGCGATCACCCCCTGCACCCCCACAGACAAAGGAATACCCGCTTTTTCATGAGGGGAAGAAGAGAATGGCAACGTGAGCACACCGGGGTTTGGGGGCGAAACCACGCAGCCTCCAATCCAGTTTAAGGACAGCCTAAAGAATGGAGTTGTTTCGCCCCCAACGATCTTTTGGCTCCACCTTTTCTGGCGTCAGAAAAGGTGGTCATACCGTGATTGACCATAAGTGCACTTCAAATACTAGGTCGTCCACTTCTACGTTCAAGAGTTACCGGTAACAAGACCTGGGCCGTTGTGCGACTGGAAACCCTTGACACTCCTGCAGGCGCCTGGTACAGTGCGTTCTAGCTAGTACAACTCGCATTCCTGTTGCTCACGACTTTGGTCCGCCCGGCTGCACACTACAACCCTACCTCTCGATAAACTCGAGGGTTGCACGGGTAGACGTTGTGCAGACCCCGCACTTTGGCGGGGATATCTTTTTTCTCCGAACGCATGCCCCAACCCAGTGATCGCCCCAAGCCGGAAGCTCGCGGCGTCAATAAGAAAGGTTTCCTGGAAGTCGAAGGTGTGGTGGAGGAGCTCCTCCCGTCCGCAACCTTCCGCATCAAGCTCGCCAACGGCCACCCGGTCCTGGCGCACCTTTCCGGCCGCATGCGCATGAACCGCATTAAAATCCTGCCCGGGGACACGGTGATTCTGGAAATGACCCCCTACGACCTCAACAAAGGTCGCATCACTTTCCGCAAGTAGAACCTATGAAAGTTCGCTCGTCCGTCAAACCGATGTGCCCGAAGTGCCGCGTCATTCGACGGGGCAAGAAGCTGCTCGTGATCTGCAGCAACCCCAAGCACAAGCAACGACAAGGATAATCCTATGCCCGCACGCATCGCCGGTATCATCCTCCCGAATAAGCCGCTCATGGTTTCCTTGCGGTACATCTACGGCATTGGACCCACGCTGGCGGTGAAAGTTGCCAAGATGGCAGAGCTGGACCCGCAGAAGCGACCGAATGACCTGACCGATACCGAGGTCAACCGTTTGAAGGACATCATCGAGAAGCAGTACAAAGTGGAAGGCGACCTCCGCCGGGAAGTGCTGCTCAACATCAAGCGCAAGCGCGAAATTAATTCCTACCAGGGCATGCGCCACAGCCGCAACTTGCCCGTGCGCGGCCAACGGACCAAGACCAACTCCCGCACCGTACGCGGCAACACCCGCCGTACCATGGGCAGTGGTCGTAAGCCTTCCGCCGAAAAGACCTAACTATGTCTGACGAAAGCAAGAGCCTCGACCAACTCCTGGATACGAACGCCGCCACCGCACCCGCGGGTGACGCGCCGAAAGCTGAGAGCACGGATGCCCCCAAGAAAAAGAAGAAAGGGAAGAAGGGGAAGAAGTTCGTCCAGCACGGCGTGGCGCACATCCAAGCCACGTACAACAACACCATTGTGAGCATTGCCGACCAGAACGGCAACGTCATTGGCTGGGGTTCCGCTGGCGCGCAAGGTTTCCGCGGCCCGAAGAAGGGCACACCCTACGCCGCGGGTCTGGTCGTCCGCAACCTCTTGGAGAAAATTCGTGACGTGGGCTTGAAGCAAGTAGACGTCCGCGTGAAGGGGATTGGCAGTGGCCGCGAAGCCGCCATCCGCGCGCTCGTCGGCGCGGGCCTCACCGTTACGTCCATCAAAGACATTACGCCCATCCCGCACAACGGCGTTCGCCAGCCGAAGGTTCGCCGCGTCTAATCTATCCTATGGCTCGTCGCATTGGTCCCAAACACACTCGCTGCCGCCGCTACGGCATTAAACTCTGCGACTCGGCAAAGTGCCCGGTCGTGCGCCGTCCGTACCCTCCTGGCCAGCACGGTCCCAAAGGCACGCCGCGCTTGTCCGAGTACGGCATCCAGCTGGCCGAGAAGCAGAAGGCGAAGACCATCTACGGCATTTTGGAACGCCAGTTCGAAGCCTACTTTGACAAAGCCAAGGGCCAGAAGGGCAACACCGGGAACCTCTTGCTCCAGCTTTTGGAACGCCGCTTGGACAACGTCGTGTTCCGCCTGGGCTTTGCCTCCAGCCACAACCAAGCCCGCCAGTTCGTCAGCCACGGCCTGGTGAAGGTGAATGGCCGCAAGGTCACCATCCCGTCCTTCAGCGTGAAGCCCAAGGAAGTCATCACCGTCGCCGAGAAGCCCAAAGTCCGCGCGGCCATTGCCGAGCGCTTGAAGGGCGCCCACGAAGAGCCCGCCACCTGGCTAACACGCAACGTGGAGCAGATGAGCGGGACCGTAAACCGTTTGCCCGAGGTGACGGATGTCAACCAGCCCCTCAACATGCAGCTCATCGTCGAGCACTACTCCCGATAAATTTTTTCACCCCACACGCCTATGGAACGCATCGCCCTGCCATCGAAAGTCACCCTCACCGAGCTCGGAGCCAACGAAGCCTCGGTCGTCATTGAACCATGCTACCCCGGGTACGGCACCACGCTGGGCAACGCCCTGCGCCGCGTGCTCCTCTCCTCATTGCCGGGTGCCGCTATTACCTCGGTGAAGATTGGCGGGATCACCCACGAGTTCACCACCGTCCCGCACGTGAAGGAAGACATTGTTGACCTCATCCTGAACCTGAAGCAGGTGCGCTTGAAGATGTTCGAAGGCGAAACCGGCACCATCATGGTGAAGGCCAAGGGCGAGAAGGTGCTCACGGCCGGTGACCTGAAGTGCCCGTCCAACATCGAGGTACGTAACCCCGAGCACGTCATCTGCCACCTCACGGACAAAGCCGCTGACCTGGAAATGGAGCTCACCGTGAACACGGGTCGTGGCTACATTCCGGTGGAGCAGCGCGAGAAGGAGCGCCTGGACCTGGGCGTTATTGCCATCGACTCCATCTACACGCCGGTGCGCAACATCAACTTCAACGTGGAGAACGTCCGCGTTGGCCAGATGACCAACTACGATAAAGTCACGCTCACCATTCGCACCGACGGCACCATCACCCCAGCCGTGGCCTTCCGCGAAGCCAGCCAGATGCTGGCCGAGCACTTCCAGCACCTGGTGGAAGCCGTTCCTGCCGAAGCCGATGCCGCGGAAGTGAAGCCGAAGAAAGTGAAGAAGGAGAAGAAAGAGAAGAAGGACGAAAAGTCCGACGAGTAATTTCCCCAACGCCCTGAACTTATGCGCCACCGCAAGACCCGCCCCATCCTTGACCGCAAAGCCGCCCCGCGCAATGCCATGCTGCGAAGCTTGGCCATTAGCGTGGTCATGCACGGCCACGTCGAGACGAGTATTGCCAAAGTGGCAGCGGTTCGCCCCATTGTAGAGCGCGCCATTACCACGGCCAAAGCCAATACCCTTGCTGCTCGTCGGCAGTTGCTGCAGAGCTTTACCGAACCAGCCGTGGAAAAGCTCATGAAGGACTACGGCCCGAAGTTCAAGGAACGCAACGGTGGCTACACCCGCCGCATCCTCACCCGCCAGCGCCAGGGCGACGCCGCGCACATGGCCATCCTGGAAATTCTCTAATTCCCTATGCGCAAGCCAACCCCGCCAACCACCACCATCACCATTGATGCCTCGGGCAAAGTCCTGGGCCGCATTGCCTCGCACGTGGCCTACACGTTGCTGGGCAAGAACACCCCCAGCTACCGGCCCGACGTCATTAGCGGCGAGAAGGTGATTGTGGAGAATGCCAGCAAGATTCGCGTCACGGGCCGCAAGCTGGACCAGAAGATCTACGCGCACTTCAGCGGCTACCCCGGTGGCCTGCGCATTACCCCGCTCAAGGAGAAGCTGCAGAAGGATCCCACGGGCGTGTTCACCCTGGCCGTGAAGCGCATGCTGCCAGACAACCGCTCGCGTAAGTTCATCCTGAAGCGCCTCACCGTCAAACCCTAATATCCTGCCATGCCTACCAAGCCCAAGAAAGCTCCCGCGAAAAAACCCGCTGCCAAGAAAGCCCCGGCCAAGAAAGCCAGCCACAAGCCCGAGCGCAGTGAGGTCGTGGAGCACAAGGTCGTGCACCACGTCGCGCCGCACGTCGTTGCCGCACCCGCCGACGCGGTCCGTCGCGAGAAGTTCGAGTCCACCACGGGCAAGCGCAAAACTGCCATTGCCCGCGTGCGCTACTACGCCTTGGGCACCGGCGAGATGAGCATTAACGGCATGACCCTGGAGAAGTACTTCAGCTTCCCGCTGTGGGTGGATGAAGCGCGCGCCCCGCTGACGCAAACCGGCTGGGCCAAAGGTCGCTGGCTCATCAAGGCCAACGGCGGCGGCAAGCACGCCCAGGCGCAAGCCGTGCGCCACGGCATTTCCCGCATGCTCGTCCTGCTGGAGCCCACGCTCCGCGCCACCATCAAACCCCTTGGCTACCTCACCCGCGACGCGCGCGTGAAGGAGCGCAAGAAGTACGGTCTCAAGCGCGCCCGCCGCGCCCCGCAGTGGCAGAAGCGCTAAATCGCTTCACCCGCCGCGTGGTACACTTCGGTCTTGACCTGTGTCCCACTCTATGGCGACTGCCGAACCCACCACGGAAGTAAATAGCGGGCAATCCCGCATTCTCCGCAATACCACGTACCTCACGGGGGCCTTCGTGCTGCAGAAGGTCGTCTCCTTTTTGTACTACATCGTCGTCGTCAACGCCCTGGGTGTTTCGCAGACCGGCGCCTACGACCCGCTGAAGAACCTCATCCCCATCGCGCTCATCCTTATCGACTTCTCCTTGTCGCAGGTGGTCACGCGGGAAGTGGCGCGCAAGCCCAACGCCATTAGGAACATCCTCAGCAACGTGTTGGGCATCAAGATTGTCTTCGCGCTCATCGTCATGGTGGCGTTCGGGTTCGTCACCAACGTCGGCCACTTCTCCCACGACGTGCAGTCGTCCCTGTACCTGGTGGCGCTCATCGTGGGGCTGGATACGTTCACGCTCTCGTTCTTCGCCGTGCTCCGTGGCCTGCAGAACATGAAGTTCGAAGCCATGGGCCTGGTGCTCAACCAGGTGCTCACCGTCGTCGTGGGCTACATTGCCATCCGCGCCCACCTGGGCCTGCGCGGCATCTTTTTCGCCACCATGCTGGGTAGCGTGCTCAACTTCAGCTGGGCCACGTACTCCCTGCACCGCTTGGCCAAGGTCTGGCCCACGCTCAAGTGGGAGTGGACCATCATCAAACCGCTTCTGGCTATGGCCTTGCCGTTTGCCATCGCGGCCATGTTCACCAAGCTCTATGCGTACAGTGACCGCTACCTGCTCCTGCTCTTGAAAGGGAAGGATGCCGTGGGCTTCTACGCCGTGGCGAACAAGCTCACCTTTGCCTGGGAATTCCTGCCCTCTGCGTTTGCCGCCGGGCTGTACCCAGCGTTGAGCGCGTACTACATCACCTCCAAAGAAAAACTCTCCAACACCTTCGAGCGCGCCCTGGTGTACCTGCTGCTGCTCGCCGTGCCAATGTCCATTGGCATCTTCGTGCTCGCCACCGGGTTCATTAACATGGCATTCCAGGCGTTCTTCGATCCTTCCGCCCTGGCCCTGCGCATCCTCATTTTGAGCTTGCCCGCCGTGTTCCTCAACTACCCCGTGGGCGCCCTGCTCAACGCCACCAATCGCACCAAGTACAACACCATCAGCATGGGCGTTACCGTGCTGCTCAACCTCTCCATCAACGCGCTCGTCGTCAACCACTTCTCGTTCCTTGGTGCGGCTTTTGCCACCTTCATCTGCGGGTTCGTGCTCTTTGCCCAAGGCCTGTTCTGGACGCGCCAGGTCATTACCATTCCGTGGCGACGGCTCATCAGCCGTGCTTTGCGCACCTACGGCGCCGCCATCCTGGCTGGGCTCATCATCTACCCGTTCCGCAACAGCTTTAACCTGCTCTTCATGCACCGCCACGTGGAAGTGCTGGTCTGGGTTACGGTCTACGCCGTGCTCTACGCTGGTGCCTTGGTGTTCTTCAAGGGTGTGAAGAAGGAAGAGCTTGTTGCCTTGGGCAGGATAATCCGGCGCAAGCCAGCGTAAGGAATGTCTGACTACCTTTCATTCGCAAAACGTATCGCCGAGAAAGCGGGGGCTATGATGCTCGCGTCATTTCAAACGAATGTTGCGCACCACGTCAAAGCAGACCAGACCATTGTTACTGAAGTGGATGAAGCAATTAATGACCTAGTCATTCAAGAGGTGAGTCAGGCGTACCCTGAGCATTCTATTTACGGTGAAGAGAAGAGCGTCAACAAACAGTCAGCATCGGTGTGGGTGTGCGACCCCATTGATGGCACCGTGCCATATGCAAAAAACTTACCGGTAGCGGTATTTTCCTTAGCCCTCGTGCAGGATGGTGTGCCAATTCTCGGCGTGGTCATCGACCCGTTTACCAAACGCTTGTATGCCGCGGAAAAAGGCAAAGGCGCGTGGGTGAATGACCAACCCATGCGTGTGAGTCAGCGGGGTTTGGAACGGCAGGCAACCATCAATTTTGAGTGGTGGTCGGATGCACCCTATGACATTGATACGCCTCTGCACCAACTTGCCATGCAGACGCAAACGTACGTGCTGCACTTAGGGTGCGTGGTCAATGGCGCCTGCCAGGTTGCTTTGGGTGAGTACGAAGCGTGCGTGTACGCTGGCGCCAAAGGGAAGTGCGTGGATATCGCCGCCGTAAAAGTTATTGTGGAAGAAGCCGGCGG
>CAIPSZ010000186.1 GCA_903867845.1 Candidatus Kerfeldbacteria bacterium
AGGAATTTTACTTGCTTGCCGTCAATGAGCGGTTTTACCTTCTTTGAAAAATACTCCTTATCAACGGTGTCAACCTTAGCAGCCATGACGAGTTTCATCTTTGCGCGCTTGGCCGCATGGATAGCTTCCACCGGGCCTTTCTCTGGGCTCATCCTGCCCAGGAAGGCCAAGTAGTTTCCCTTACCCCGACCGATTGGTTTTGTGGCAACGTTGATGCCATTATAGACAGTGCGAATGAAGTTAAGCTTGGGGAGAGGCGCGCGCTGGCTGTTGGAAATGGAGACGAGTGGAATTTCTGGGTAGGCGTTGTGCACCATTCCGGCTTCGGTGGTGTTGAGCCGACCATGCAGGGTGAGCACGCACGGCGTTTTTACAATTCGCGTGTAGGGGAAAAAGGTAGAGCCAATGTGGAAGTGCAGGATATCGAACTGCTTCGCGCGCTCGAAGATCCAGCCCAGCTGCAAGGTTTGCCAGTAGTTCGGTACCATGTAGCCGCGGGACGCGTAGCGGGACCGAGCGCGTGGGTCGCGGTGGTAGAAGGAGACGAGTTTTGCCTTTGTCTCCGAGTCGGAGCGCGCCAGGAGCGTGACGTGGTGCCCGCGTTCCACCAAGCCGTTCGCCAAGTTGGCGATGACGAGTTCCGTCCCGCCGTACTTTCGGGGTGGGACGCGTTCGGCAAGTGGGGCAATGAGGGCAATGCGGAGCTTCTTCATGTTTAGGTTTTCAGGAGAGCGGGGAAACCGCGCAAGCTCGCGCGGAAGGTTCGGCTATAGTACACCAGGAGTTTGCGGATGACGTTCTGGCTCTTGCGGTGCGTGAGCTGGTGCAGGATTTTATCGTGGAGCAGGATATCCCGCAGGCAGAAGAGGAGCGTTTCAATGGCGAAGAGGTTGGCAAATGCTGCCGGGTCGGGTTGGAGCAGGGCAACGCGCTTGGCCAGCTTGTCCCGCCATGGCGCGCGACTGAATTCCTTCACCCACAGCTCAGCCACGTCATACGCTGGTGACGCGATTTGCACGTGCTCCCAGTCCAGCACCGCGAAGTGGTTCCCCTCCACGAGGAGGTTTGCCGTGCTCAAGTCACCGTGGCTAATGCCGAGCTGGCGCGGGGTGTGCTTCTCGGTCTGGTGGAAAGCGATGATGCGCGCCGCAACCTCCAATTCTGTTTCCGTTAGGTACTGGCGGAGCACGTTGCCATTCTTCCCGCGGGAGTACTGCTTGAAGCGGGCGGTGAAATCGCTGGCGCGGTGCGCGTTGAGGTGGAGGAGACGTCGGGTGGATTCGGGAATGCGGAGTTGACCGTACTGCACCAGCATGTGCGCCAGGCTGGTGATGAGCTTGGGTGGCATGTGGTTGCGCCGGCGCTTGAGGTAGGTGGTGAACAGGTCGCCACCAATGTAGTAGTAGACGATCCAGGGGTGAGCGCGATTTCGGTCGCCCGCCACCCAGCGGGGGAACTGGGTTAAGTGCTCTTTGCCCGCGAAGTGGTAGAAAGCAATCTCGTGCTGGAAGTCGTGCCGGGTGGTAGGCACGGTGAGTAGGTACACCTTGAACGTGTACTGCCTTCCCTTCGCATCCACGCAACGCGTGCGGAAGAAGCGGCGCTGGTGACTCAAAATTTCCTTGACATCAGCGTCAGGTGTGAGACCGTGCTTGGCCAGGATGCTGCGGACGTGCTTGAGGAGCGCGGCGCGGGTCATGGTGGTGCGGATTACCGCCACTGGCGGATGAGCTTTTCGTACACCTTCACGTAACCCGCAACCATAGCTTCCACGGAGAAGTGTGCCTGCGCCCGTGCGCGGCAATCCTTGGGCTTGATGAGGCCGAGTTTGCTTACCATGCGCGCTGCTTCATCGGTCGAGTGCACGAGGTAACCAGTCTTCTTGTGCGCAATGAGTTCGGGAGCCGCGCCGCGCGCCATAGCAATGACCGGCGTGCCGCACGCGTTCGCTTCGGCCATGAACAAGCCGAACGGTTCTTCCCACTGGATGAGCGCCAGCAAGCCAGCGGCGTGGACGAGGAGCTTGGATTTTCCGGTGTGGTCAACTTCACCGAGGAATTTGATCTGCTTGCCATCGATGAGTGGCTTCACCTTTTCGTTGAAGTACTTCACGTCCACTTGGTCCACCTTGGCCGCCATGATCAAGCGGCGCTTGGTTTTCTTGGCGACTTGAATTGCTTGCACCGGTCCCTTCTCTGGGCTCATCCGGCCGAGGAAGGCTAGGTAGTCTTCTTTCTTTTCTAGGTACGGGAATTTGTCCACGCGAATGCCGTTGTAGACCGTGGCCGCGTAGTTGAGCTTGAGCGGCTTGCGCTGGTTGTTAGAGATCGAGACAAATGGTGAGTGCGCGTACGGTTTATACACCAGCTGCTGGTAGCTAATATCGAGCGGACCGTGCAGAGTCGTCACTACCGGATGGGGGATAATTTCGGTGAACGGTAATATTCGCCAGCCAATGTGGTTGTGGACGATGTCGAATTTGCCTTTCACCACTGCGGTGAGCACCTTGCCCACACCCATGAACTTCAACGATTCCCGGGCTTTGAGCTCGGAGCCGGTGTGGGCGCGGAGCGGACCGGGGAAGATTTTCACCAGCTTCGCTGTGGTTTTGCTCCCACCGACGGAATACAAGGTGACATCGTGGCCCTGTTTTACCAGTCCATCGGAGAGGTTGGAGGCAACGAGCTCAGTGCCACCGTACTTGGTTGGGGGAACCGTCTCTTCGAACGGGACGAGCATGGCGACGCGGAGCTTGCGCATAGGTTTTTCGTGAGGGAAGAGTACACGTAGTATACTGTAGTCTCTACAACACGCCTATGTCCGTTGAAGCTGGTATTCTCGCTGCGTTTCTCGCCTTCCTCGCCTGGGGTTTTGGCGACTTTGCCATTCAACGCTCCGTCCGTCGGGTGGGTGCGGTGGCAGCGCTCTTTTTCATTGGACTTTTCGGTTTAGTTGGGCTACTGCCATTTGTCTGGAAAGATTTACCACTCTTCTTCCACGTGAACAACCTGGCGGCACTCCTATTCTTCACCGGACTGGTGACCTTCGTGTACGCCGTATTCTTCTTCGAGGCTCTTGGGAAAGGGAAAATTTCTATTGTTGAACCAGTGATGAGCTTTGAATTGCCCCTGACGATACTCCTCGGCGTTCTCATCATTCACGAGCACCTTACCGGCTTGCAATTGCTCCTATCGTCCGTCATTTTCATCGGTCTCATTGTAACCGTTGTGCAACGGGAGCCACGGCACTGGTGGAATTTCTTTCGTTCGCGGCGGCCCCGACTTGAACGAGGAGTTGTCCTCGCAATTGCAGCGGTTGCACTCTCGGCTGGCGCGAACATTCTGACTGGCCGGCTCAGCCAAGAATCTAAACCCGTACTTGCAATCTGGGGCGTGAACGCCATCTATACAATTTGCTGTCTCGCCTGGATGCTCAAGCGCGGAGAGGTTCGCCAGGCATTCCAGCACGCGAAGAAGCACTGGCAACCCATCGTGCTGCAAGGTATTTTGGATAACATTGCTTGGGTGAGCTTCGCCGCCGCGGTTCTCGTGCTGCCCATCTCTATTACCATCGCTATTTCGGAGAGCTACATTGCGCTCGGCATGCTGCTCGGCATTCTCATAAACAAAGAGCGCTTGCAGCGGCATCAGTATGTTGGCATTGCGATAACCCTTTGTACGGTCGTTGTGCTTGCCCTGGTAAGCGAGCGGTAACGAACGGTGATCCTGTACCGTATGTATAAACTCCTCATCATTGACCTCGACGGCACGACCATCCCAAACCGCCAGGATGGCATGCCATCACCGGTAGTCATCGCAGCCGTAGCGCATGCACAGCCGAAGTTGAAGGTTGCGATTGCAACCGGCCGTCCGTGGCCAGGTAGCAAGCACCTCTTTCGAGTATTAGGGATCACCACGGCGAGTATCATCTCTGGGGGGACTGAGATTATTGATCCGAAGAGTGAACAGCGATTGTGGCAAAAAACACTGTCGTCCGATCAAGTGACGCGCATCTTCACGGTTCTTCAACCTTTCACCTGTACGGTATTTGTAAGCGACGAGACGCAGCCAACCACGCCACAAGTAGCACGTGTAGCCAAGCCTGAAAATGTCATCTGTATCATGGCGTTGGCACCGGAAGCGAGTGCGGCAATGGTACAGCGTTTGGAAGTTATTCCCGATCTCGCAATTCACCAAGTGCGGTCCTGGACACCCGACCATCTCGACATTCACATCAGTCACAAGGAGGCAA
>CAIPSZ010000187.1 GCA_903867845.1 Candidatus Kerfeldbacteria bacterium
GTCCAGGACTCGCTCTCCATGGAGAAGAACTTAGAGAATTCGCGGCAAGATATTCAGGACGCTATGGAGCAGGTAGATGCCGGAACGTACGGGGTGTGCCAGAACTGCGGTAAACCCATTGAACCCGAACGACTCAAGCTGGTACCAGCTGCGACGCGGTGCATAGCCTGCGTGAAGCTCGCTCGGAACGGGTAACGCCTGCACCATGTCGCGCCGAATCCTCTGGGTGTCGTGCCTCACCGCCATCGGACTTTTCGCGCTTGACCGTATCACGCGGGCACTGGCGTTTGCCAAACCGGCTGGGAGTATTCTGCCGCGTATCCTGCGCAGCGAACCATTGTGGAATAGCGGGGTCGCCTTTGGCCTGCGCCTCCCTGGTGCGCTCATCACCGTGCTGCTCGGCGCGCTCATCCTCGCCGTCGCCTTCCTGGCGTACAGTGCGCTGCGACACCACGATGCCGTCCCGTGGTGGGCATCGCTCATCGTGTTCGTCGGTGCCACATCAAACGTCTTGGACCGTTTGCAGTACGGTGCGGTTCGGGACTTCCTGCGCCTGTCTTTCTGGCCAACTACCGGAAACCTCGGTGACTGGATGATCACCTTTGGAGCAATTGCTCTACTCGTTTCCACATTTCGAAAACCTCACACACCACCTACGTAATGACTCTAATCTGGTTTGCCCGCGCTTGAGACCGCGGGTATACCACCGACTATATGCCCGTAATGATTTTGTCCGCTACTACTATTGGTATTGACGGTTGCCCTGTCCACGTTGAAGCAGACGTCCAGAATGGCTTGCCCAACTTTACCGTAGTCGGTTTGCCCGATACGGCAGTGCAGGAATCTCGTGAACGCGTGCGTTCGGCGCTCAAAGCGTCTGGTTTTTCCTTCCCCCGCGGAAAAGTCACGGTGAACCTCGCACCTGCAGATGTAAAGAAAGCTGGCCCGGGTTTTGATTTGCCCATGGCGCTAGCGCTGCTCGTACAAACCCACCAACTCCCAGCGGCAACGTGCGTGGGCTACGCGTTCATTGGTGAACTGGGACTTGATGGAACACTCCGCGGCGTTCGGGGGTTGCTGCCAATGGCCCGGGCGATGCATGAACGCAAGGTACGTGGATTGGTCGTACCCTCGGCAAACGGGCAAGAAGCCGCGCTCGTCGATGGACTATCAGTATTTGCACCCCAGAACCTTACCGAACTCATTGGCCACCTCACTGCGGTTGCGCCACTAGTACCAGTAATCGCTGAAGAACAATCGGCAGCTGTACCCGGAGAGCTGCCTGACTTTGCGCACGTCCGCGGGCAAGAGCAGGCGAAGCGCGCGCTGACTGTAGCGGCAGCCGGTGGGCACAACGTCCTACTCGTCGGACCCCCGGGATCAGGGAAGACCATGCTCGCCCGCTGCTTGCCATCAATTTTACCGTACCTCAGCCATGACGAAGCGCTTGATGTGACGGCAATTCACAGCATCGGCGGCATCCTGCCACCGGACGCGCCATTGCAGTACCACCGTCCATTTCGCACGCCCCACCACACCACTTCCACTGTGGCACTCGTTGGTGGCGGGAGCATTCCGCGGCCCGGAGAAGTATCACTCGCGCACCACGGCGTGCTGTACCTGGATGAACTTCCGGAGTTTCCTCGTCAAGCTCTGGAAGCGCTCCGCCAGCCGTTAGAAGACGGCGTTGTCACCGTGGCCCGCGCCGCGCAGTGCGTGCAGTTTCCAGCAGAGTTCACACTCGTCGCGAGCCAGAACCCGTGCCCGTGCGGCTACCGCGGTGATCCCAAGCGCAACTGCGCCTGCAGCCCTGGGCAACTGCTCCGCTACGAGCGCCGCATTTCTGGCCCACTACTAGATCGCATTGACCTCCACGTGCACGTCCCGCGACAGGATTTTGCAACGATTCGCGTCGACAGCAAACCTGCCGAAGCCTCCGCAATCATTCGGGAGCGCGTGCAAGATGCGCGAACGCGTCAGGCAAAGCGCTTCGGACACACGAGCACGCACACGAACAGCCGCATGACCCCAAAACTCGTCACCGAGTACTGCCAAGTGGACCAGCCTAGTCACGCGCTCCTGCAGCAAGCGGTAGACCAGCTCCACCTTTCGGCGCGCGGGTACAACCGCGTGCTCAAGGTGAGCCGGACCATTGCGGACCTCGCAGGGTGTGAAAAAATTACCCTCAGCCACGTTGCGGAAGCGCTGCAGTATCGGGGTCAGTAAGTTGACGAAAAGTGTAAAAAATGCTACAATTGATGTATCGAAAATAGAAAGTAAAATCATGCGACCAGAAGACGTACTCGCACTTGAGCAACAGGAGCGGCGCAAGCGCTTGCAGTGGTCGGTCATCATCCGCTACCTGGTTATCTTCATTGTCGTCCTCCTTTCGTGGCTGGGGACTCAATTTGGCGCAAACTTTTTCCTGCCGGGCATTCTCTTCTCCGTGGCGATGGCCCTAGGGTTTAATTTAGCGTTCAGCTACATCTACAGTAAAGAGAAGGTTAGCAATATCATGCCGTACGTCGGCATCGTCATCGACATGGGCGTGATAACCACCATCGTGCACTTCACCGGTGGCATCACCAGCGTTTTCTTGCCCCTGTACTTGCTCCAGATTGTTGGCACGAATGTCCAGTTCTCCCGGCTGGCTGGGCCAATTAACTTTTTCATTGGTACGGGCATGTTCGCCGCACTCTTCGCCATGGAGCAGCAGGGTTTACTCACGCACTACACGCCGTTTGACGTTGCACCAGAATTGCACAAGAACTTCGCCTACATCGCGGCCACCGGGATTACCCTTGTCGTCCTAATGGCAGTGTCCACGTACCGTTCTGGCTACGTGGTCCGGAGCCTGCAGAAGGTTGAGCTGCAGCTCGCCAAGGTGAATGATGACCTTACCCGCGCAAACCAAGCATTCCAATCCGCGAACCAGCGCCTGAAAGAGCTGGACCAACTGAAGACGGAATTCATTTCCGTTGCTAGCCACCAGCTCCGCACGCCACTCTCGGCCGTAAAGTGGTCATTGAAGATGCTCCTGGACCACGATATGGGATCGCTCACCCCCGAGCAGCAAGAGCTCCTCACCAAGAGCTACCAGAGTAACGAGCGCATGATTGACTTGATTAACGACTTGCTCAATGTCTCGCGCATTGAAGAGGGCCGGTTCACGTACACCTTTGCCGAGAAGAGTATCGAGCCACTCATGCACGAACTCTTGGAGGATTCCAAGCACGTGGCTGACGAGAAGCACATTGCCCTCACCTACGATCCCGCGCCAAACCTTCCGAAAGTTCGGTACGATAACGCCAAGCTCCACCTAGCGCTCCAGAACATCTTGGATAATTCTTTGAAGTACACGCCGGTGAATGGAACGGTGACGCTGAAGGTTGTCCCGCAAGCTGATGAGCTCCTCATTAGCGTTGCCGACTCGGGTGTGGGCATTCCCGTCCACCAGCACACGCAGATCTTCAGCAAGTTCTTCCGCGGGGATAACGTCATGCGCATGCAGACCGAAGGCACGGGTTTGGGTCTCTTCATCGCGCACAGCATCATCACCAACCACCGTGGCCGCATTTGGTTCGAGAGCCATGAGGGGAGTGGGACGACCTTCTACATTGCGCTACCCTTACCAGGGACGCGCGAGCAGAGAGCGGACGGTACTGAGGTCTTTGAGGAAGTCATGACCAACTTCTAAGGTATGGCACTCCAAATTTCCACCACAATTGATCTCCTGAATGCCGGCGTATGCGTGTACCTTGGGGTGCGCCTGTACCGCGCGTCGCAGCAGGATCCGGCGAGCAAGACCCTGCACAACTTCTTCCTCATCTACGTCTACCTCACGCTAGCCTACGTCCTGCTCGTCGTGCCACGCATGCTCGCCAGCCAGCAGACGACGTTCCTCGGCGTGGCATTTGCATTTGGAAACGCATGCTTCCTCATGGCGGCGTCGTTCTTCACGCGCATCGTCCTGCGTTTCACGAAACCGAAGTGGGTGCGTGTCGTCATTGCGGGGTACCACGTGCTCATTGCTGGGGAATTTCTTTGGTCACTCCTCAAGCTCGCCCAACCAGATATGGACCCGGCGACGGGAATCACAAATTGGAATGTTAACCTAGGCGTGGGGACGCTCTCCGGGATCCTCCTCCTCATCGTACTCATTCCCGGGGCAATTCTCTTCATGCACAAAGGTTTGCGTACCGCTGATAATCATGTCGTACGCATTCGTTCCATTACCATTAGCATTGGCGCAATGCTCCTCATCGTCTCGCTCATCGTATTCTACCTGGCGTCGTCTGAAGTCGTTGCGGTCATTGGCGACCTCGCGTCCATTGGCGCGCTCCTCACGGTATTCCTTGGCGTCATTTACCATCGCCCGCCACCACTCCCCGTTGTTCAAACCAAAGCGTAAACCTATGCCCACACGCGTCGCCATCATTGAAGACGAGCAAGTA
>CAIPSZ010000188.1 GCA_903867845.1 Candidatus Kerfeldbacteria bacterium
CCGGAAAAATCCTCATCTTCTATACGGTCCATGATGTAATGGATAACCTATTCGTTCGTGAGAGCATTTCGCCGGAAGACCCGACCCAATGGTCAACGCGGCGCAAGGTACTGACAGATGGTGTGCATTCTACGGCCAATTACCCGCAGCCGAAACTTTTACCCAATGGTCGGATTGCGCTGTTCATTCGTTTCGGAGCCTGGAATAACGCAACTGAAGCTATGACAACGTCAGCTGATCAGGGTCGCACCTGGTCGAGTCCACAACTGCTCGTAAATTTTGGTTTTGGGACTGGTATCTACGCCTTCATCGCACTCCGCGGTAACACGCTTGCTATGACCTGGAGCGAACGGAAGAAATCCGGTCAACCGACAAATCTCTACTACGCTATGAGTACTGATGGTGGGACTACATGGCGGAAGAGTAATGGGCGACGGTTAACCCTACCAATCACAATTGATCAAGTTGAAATAGTTGTAAAAAGTTTGGAACCACTCTACGCGTGGGACGTAGTCATTGATGTGAACCTTCAACCGCGGATAGTCTTCACCATCGGTAATGAGAGCCACAACCGCTTTGGGTATACTTTTCGTCGGAATGGATCCTGGCGAACGGAAACCATAACCACATCTACCCTACTCTACGGTGGATCAAGTTTCTACTCTGGCGGGATCGTCATTGACCCAACTGACCCAAATCGGGTAGTGCTGAGTAAAAAACGAAAGACACTTGAGCTGGAAACGTGGCATCGAACTGCGAGTGGTTGGAAGCGCGAGTCATCAATCACGACGAATTCTGGTGTCGACAACTTCCGTCCACAATTCGTTGCTGGTGACAAGGGCAATCGCGTGGTCTGGAGCGCCGGTCACTACGACGGGTTACTCAACGGAGACTGGACCGGGTTTGATCGCGTGAATATCCTGACGGTAAATACCAAGTAACGCCTAGGCGCCCAGAATAAAAACTGTCGCCCGCTTTCGTTGGATAAAATCGCTTTGACGTGAAATCTCAATTTCGCTATCCTCACCAGCAGCATGTTCCTCTCAACGCATGCCCTCGCGGGCATTATCATTAGCCAGCACGTCCACAACGTACCCGAAGCTTTCGGCTTAGGGGTTTTATCGCACTACGTACTAGACATGATTCCCCATGGGGATGAAAACCTCGGCGCGTGGGTTAAGGAGAAGCTCGTCCGTCGTCTTCCCATAACCTTCCTCACGGACATGGGTTTCCTAGCACTCTTCATTGCGACGGTGCGTATTAAGAACGAATGGCCGCAACCTCACCTTGCCCTTGCTGCCATCATCGGCGCCATGCTCCCCGACCTCATCTGGAGCGGCTACGATTTGTACCGCATGTTCATCATCAAGCACTTCCCTACGGCACGCCACTACATTCAGCAGGTCACGCGGTTAGAAACATTCTTCGAGCACCACGAACGTCTCCACAAGTGGTTCCACACGCGCATTAACAAACGCGTCACGTTCAAAGTCGGCCTGGCGATGCAGGCGGTACTAGCTGGCGCCCTGCTCTACGCGTCCGTACGGTAAACACCACCCGCGCTAGCGAGCGAGTGGCGTTCCTTTGTCGTAGAAATATTTACTTCACCGGGCCTTGCACAGCGCCGTTCACCGCGTTTTTGATTGCACTAGAAATACCATTCGCATCGGTCATGACGCCGTTGACGAAGAACGTGGGCGTGCCCGGAACGTTCAAGGCGTTCCCGGCTTGAATGTCCGCATCCACGACCTTCTTCTTCGCCCGCGTATCCAGGCAGGCGTTGAACTTCGCGGTGTCCAACCCAAGGTCAGTGGCGTACTGCTTCAAATCACTACTGCCGATCTTCGATTGATTTTCGAAAAGTTTATCGTGGTACGGCCAGAACTTCCCCTGGTCATTCGCGCACTCGCTCGCTAGCGCGGCGTTGTACGCATTCACGTGAATCTGGGATAGCGGGAACTGCTTGTACTCGAATCGAATACTATCGTGGTACTGCGCGACGAGATCTTTCACCATTTGGTACGCTGCCCCGCACGCCGGGCACTGGAAGTCCGAGTACTCCTGAACCACAACTTTGGCACTGGGGTTACCGTCAACGGGCCGGGGACTTGTAATGTCTGGGTACGTTACCTTCGGGCCTCGGTGCATGTTCAAACCAACGCCAACCCCCACGCCAATGATCACCACGGCGATGATGGGGACCCAGACGCTCCAACGGAAGGTTGATTGTGCCATATAGGATTATTGTACCGGTCGTTGCCGGCGCGTAAAGAGGAGAGCGAGCCCTGCGGCGATGAGCATGAGGCTAAAGACCTGTGCGTTGGTGAGTGCGCCGACCATGGGTTGGTCCAGGCGGAAGAAATCCAGACCAAAGCGCAGGAGGGGTGACAGGATGAGGTACGCCGCCACGACGTCGCCTTGTCGCCGTCCTTGCCAGTGCCAGAGGAGTAGCAGGAGGGCGAGGACGACCGCGTTGCCGAGTGATTCGTAGAGGAATAGCGGATGGAAGGTTGGACTACTCGCTACCGTCGCAAGACGATGGCTAGAATCAATGGGAATTGCCCAGGGAAGAGTGGTGGCGCGTCCGTAGAGCTCCTGGTTGAACCAATTCCCCCACCGCCCAATTACTTGCCCGAGCGCCAAGGCGGGCATGGCAATATCGAGCAGGAGGAGGAAGGCGTGGTGGCGCCAACGGCAGAATATCCAGACCGCCAGAATACCGCCAGCCAGCACGCCATGAAACGCTAAGCCGCCTCGCCAGAACTGCGCAATTTCCCCCAGGTGGTACTGGTAGTATGACCACTCATCAAACACGTGTACGATGCGTGCGCCGAGAACCGCCAGGATCGTGGCGATGAGACCAAGGTCAAGGATATGCTCTGGTGCTACCCGCGACTGCTTGGCGAGCCACTGTGCGAGGAGCAGGCCACCGAGGAGCGCGACTGCCATGAGGACCCCGTACCACCGCACGTCTAATGAACCGACGTGGAAGAGGATGGGTGGCGGTGGTGCGTGGGTAAGCCACCCAAACATGTGCAAGCGTTTAGGCCTTAGCGAGTTCCTGGTCGATAAGTCCCTTCAGCGTGTCGTAACTCTGCGCGCCCTGAATGGCGATTCCGTCGACGAACGTCGTTGGGGTTCCGGTCACGCCGACGGTATCACCGTACTTCTGGTCTGCTGCAATCTTCGCCGCAGTCTGGCTGTTGTCCAAGCACGTGTTGAACTTCGTCGTGTTTAACCCCAGGTCTTTCGCCCACTGCTTGAAGTTATCATTCGAGAGTGTTGCCTGGTTGGCGAAGAGCTTGTCATGCATTTGCCAGTACTTCCCTTGGGCACCCGCGCATTCTGCAGTCTCCGCCGCCTTCTGGGCAAAAGGGTGGATGCTGGTGAGCGGGTAGTTCTTGTACACGAGTCGAATCTTACTCCCGTAGTCAGTCATCATCTGGTTGACGCTCGTTTCAAACTGACCACAGTACGGGCATTGGTAATCCGAGAATTCCACGACCGTGACCTTCGCGTTTTTATTTCCGGTAATCCAGTCAGTCTTCGGGTCAATCGCAATGTTTACCGGTGCCGCTGGCGCTGCATTGGTGTTCGCTGCAGCGACCGCCGTATTCGTATTGGTAACTGCGGCTTTTTGCGTGGTGCCACCATCAACGGCATTGCGATACGCGGTGAAGGACAGGATGAAGCCGAGCAAGCTAATCAAGCTCACCCCGACCATGATGCCAAGGGCAAACGTCATTTTTGGTGGGGCATTGAAAATGCTGCCCATGCCACTACTCGTCGGTGGGGTTTGCCAGCTCTGGGGCGTCGGGTTTACGGGTTGCGGGGTGTCCATACACGTGTGAGGTCAAGAGCGATATGGGCGTATTCTACTACACCCTGTAGAACCTTGCAAATGCTAGGGTAAACGTAGCTTCATCACCTTCATCAACAGTGTTTTTGGCGCGTGCTGGGTAACCAAACCATGCTTCGCACCCAACTGCTGGACCTCTCCAGCGCTGTTCATGGAACCTAGACGCAGCGCCTCCTGAATATTCCCTGGATGTTTGATGAGGGACGCAACGAACCCAGAACCAAATGCATCCCCCGCCCCGGTTGTATCAACCGCCTTCACCGGCTTGATATGGACGCGCCACGATCCCGTGGCATTGAAGGCGTACGAGCCCTTGGCGCCATCGGTAATGACCACGGTTCCCTTGCGCCAGGAGGCAACGCGCGTCCAGAGGCGTGGTCCGTGGGTGTGGAAGAGCAGCTCAGCTTCTTCACGATTGAGCAGTAGGACGTCCGCCTTGCGCAGTAACGCGAGCGTCGCGGGCTGGCGCAGCTCATCTTTCCCAGGATTCAGCGCGACCTGCGCTTTGCTCGTGGCCGCGTGCTGCAAAATCCGACGAAGGAATCGGATGTTCCCACCCAGCGAGCAGACGTAGTACCAACGCGCTTTGAGTTTCTTCCACGGAATGGTCTGCTCGGTGAAGTGCGCGCTCGCACCGCGCGCCACCAGGGCCGAGCGCTCGCCATTCTTGCTCAGGAAAAGTGCCGAGAATGCCGTTGGATGTACGTGGTCGCGCATGACGAACCGTGGATCAACCCGGTATGCACGCAGGATGCGAACGACCTCATCGCCCGCTGCATCCATGCCCACACGACACACGCATGCCGTGCGCAAGCCTTGCCGTCGAAAGGTAACCGCAGTGTTCGTCGCCCCGCCACCCACCTCGGTGAGCACTTCATCCAGCTCAACCTTCGAGCCAAAGGCAAATTCCTCGGATGCTCCTGTGGGCGAACGCCGATCGCGGACAACGCGGAATGCTGAACTTCGCAGGTAGACATCCTGCGTCGCGCTACCAAGAGTGATGACATCGAAGCGTGGCATAGGAAATTTAGAGTAAGCGGAGTTTTTCGAGAGTAACGATTGGGTTCGCGCTCATCCAGAGTGCGGATCCGACGCACGCACGCATGACACCGAGATTGTGGAGTGTGGTAAGGTTCTTTTCCGTAACGCCACCATCAATGGCAAGAGGCATGGCGGGAAAAGCTTGGTGGAACTCCGCAATTGCTTTCTCAACCTCCGGATTGTACGGATTCCCCTGTGCACCAGGCGTCACGCCCATGAACATTACCTCGTCCACCAGGTCCAGGTATGGCTGGACATCCTCCATCGACGTGCCAGGATTCAATGCGACGCCAACGTCGCAATCCAAGTCTCGGCACTGGGCAATGAAACGCTCGACATCGCCTTCTGCCTCAATGTGAAAAATCGCCTTCGTGGCCCCCAAGTGTGCCCAGTCTGCAATGAACCGATCTGGCCGCTGGACCATGAGGTGCACTTCGAAGGCGGTAAGTGGCCGGAAGTCGTCGAGCGCGCGCGGGAGTACGGTAACCGTCGGGATGAACTTTCCATCCCCCACATCGATCTGTAGTAAATCCGTGCCGCTCTCGATGAGCGAAACTTTTCGCTTGAGTTCTTCGGGGTCGGTTTCAAGGATTGCCGGCGTAATGATCATACTTTTACGCGTGGTGTTCAATGCGGGCGATTTCCCCTAATCGCCGTCGGTAGCGTGGAATACGCTTGAAAGACGTGCCAAGCCATGTTGCGAGAATCTTTTCCGCCACTGCTCGTGTGACGAAGTTTGCCGGTAGTACGAGAATGTTCACGTCCTCTTCCTGGCGTGCGCGAAACGCAATTTTTGGATGCCAGGCGTTCACCGCCCGAATCCCGGAAAATTTGTTCGCCACCAGTGACATGCCCACGCCGCTGCCACAGATGAGAATGCCGCGGCTCTCTGACGTCCGGCGCACGCGCTTCGCGACTTCCGCAGCAATAATAGGGTAGTCGTCATCCTTGGTGAATCGTTCCGGGCCAATGTCAACTACCGCAAGGCCCTGGCTTAGCAGCCCACGTTTCACGTACTCTTTGAGTGCGTACCCGCCGTGATCAGCGCCCAAGACAAGCATGCGAGGAGTATACCATGGCGAAGTGAGTTTCGCGTTTACTGTTTGAGGAGCAGGTCAAGCGCTTTCGCAAACTTCTCCTGCGGGATAACCCCTTGCACCTTTCGCCCATTGAAGTAGAAGGTTGGCGTACCCGTCACGCCCAACGACGCTCCATCGGTGAGGTCGGCCTGAACTGCCACTGCCGTTGCGTGACTCTGCACGCACTGGGTGAAGCTCTTCACGTCAAGACCGATTTGCTGCGCGTAGGTGAGCAGGGCGGCGTCCGAAAGATCCGCTTGATTCTGATAGAGCTTATCGTGGTACAGCCAGAATTTTGCATTCCCCTGCTGGAAGGCGCACCGTGCAGCTTCGGCAGTAGCTTCGGCACGGTCGTGAATCTCGGTGAGCGGGAAGTTCCGGAAAATAAACTTCACCCGGTTGCCGTACTTCGCGGTGAGCTCGCGGAATGGCTGGTACATCTGCTCGCAGTACGGGCACTGGAAGTCAGCGAACTCAACGATGACGACATTGCTCTGCGCTGGGCCAAGCGATGGGTCATCGGCGGTCTCGAGGTTCGGGATGGACGTACGTACTGCAACGTTGACGTTTGCCACCGATGCCTGGCTACTGGTTCCAGCGGTAAGGGAGTCTAGCGAATCGGACGTCCGCGGGTGCGTGCGCCAGTAGTCTGCCGCCACGGCGGTAAAGAGAAACACCACGACGAAGAGGCTGAGCAGCAAGAGCATTGGCCGAAACCAATGTCGCTGGTGTACGGGTGGCTGTGCGGATGGCGCGTCCTCCATGGAGGTATTCTACCACAACGAAAAACCGGGGCATTGCTGCCACCGGTTCTTCTAGTGTCGGTTGGAAAATTACCAGCCGCCGCGGCCGCCGCCGAATCCACCACCACCGTTGCCACCGCTGCGCGGTGCACGTGGTTCCATTGGACGGGCTTCGTTGACCGTCAGGTTTCGTCCCTGAAAGTCTTTGCCGTTGAACATCTCAATCGCCTTCTGTGCTTCTTCATCCGTGGACATTTCCACGAAGCCAAAG
>CAIPSZ010000189.1 GCA_903867845.1 Candidatus Kerfeldbacteria bacterium
AAACGTCGCTGGCCCAACACTCAGTCTCGGATCGTGGTACCACATTGTCTTCGTCGTCCACATTTCTTGGTACTATATGAGCACTCCACCAGTCCGGTCCCGTTCATTGCCGTGGCGAATGGTTGGAAAGACAGCTCACCCTACCAGCTACCCGGAGGCGTGCAGGCGTTGAACACGGTCCAACCGGTTGGGATCCTGGCGGATGTCGCCGTTACCATTTTGGAAACGCTTGGGCTCACCGTCCCGGAAGACATGACCGGTCGTAACTTGCTTAGCTAGTCGTATGGATGGCGTCGCGCTTCACCTGGTTGCTCGACACCGCGCGCGTTTCCGGCACCACTACGGGCTCCTCACTATTCCGGCAATTGTCATTGCGCTGGCAGCATTGGTCGGGCCCAGTGCGGTGCCGACGTTTGCCAATCACGGGAAGGATAATCGCCTCCCGCTTGACCAACCGCTGCAGTACGCTTTTGGCTGGCCGGTTTCCCGTACCATTGATTTCACTATAAGCCCGCACGTAGATGGTGAGGTAGTGTACAGCAACCCGATGGTTGGGGACCGTCTTGTTCGAACCGTTGCCTTCGTTCCCGATCACTCGTGGCAACCCGATACGACGTACAGCGTGACGTTGGGCAACGTCAAGAGCGCGACGTCCACATTGCAGAACGCCAGTACCTTCCACTTTACCTTTACCACTGCCAGCGCGCCGCACTTCGTGCGTACTGATCCTGCGCTCACGACCACGCTCAATACTGACGCGTCATGGGTGGTGACTTTTGACCAGCCCATTGGCCCAACGACAGATGTGAGCTTTACCCTAGACCCGCCACTCCCAATCCAAGTGACGCCCAGCAGCGATCGGACCGCATTTACGGTGCGCCCCACCCAGCTCCTGCCCCAAGGGCACAATGTGAAGCTCACCGTTGCTGTGGCCCTGCAAGATCTCACGCTGACCACCGGCCAAGTGTTTACCGCGCATGACCCCACGACCGTTTTCACTGGATCGTGGTCTGTTCGCGAACCACCAGGGCTGGCATCAGTGACGCCGGCTGGCACTGGGGTTGCCTTGGTAACGCCGGTAACCCTGGCATTTGCCGAAGCGGTAGACCTGAGCCAGGTTCAGACGAGTGTCCAACTGACGCCAGCGACGACTGGTACCTGGAAACGCGTAGATGACCAGCACTTCGAATTCACCCATGACGCCTTCGCGCAAGCGACGACCTACACGCTGACCATTACGCACGGATTGCAGACGAAGAGTGGCGGCCATTTTGAAACTGACGAGCAGCTCCAGTTCCGAACCGTGGAGCCCATTGCGCTCTCCAGCAGCGTACCCGCGAACAGTGGGAGCGGGATAGGTGTTGGTCAGGTTCTCCACTTCACCTTTAACCAGTCACTGGGCGCGAACGCTGTAGCGCAGTACGCCAGCATTGCACCGAGTCTCCCCGGGGCATGGGCCCAAAGTGGAAATACGGCAACGTTCACGCCAACGGCAAGTATGCCGCATAGTACCAGTTACACGGTAACGTTCCGTTCAGGCATACCTTCGGCAACCGGTCTGCCGGCAACCACCGATCAGGTTGTACACTTCACCACCGAAGCAGCAGTCTCGCGCTTAGCGGTTCCGTTCCACCGGCAAGAGCACCGCTTGAGCTGTGAAGCTGCGGCGCTGTACATGGCGTTGCAGTACCGCGGTGTCAGCGTGACGGAGAACCAGATCATTTCGCGTGTTGGTTTTGACCCAACACCGAAAAAGAACGGGGTGTGGGGTGACCCGAATGTCGCTTTCGTTGGTGATATCAACGGGTCGCAACCGGGAACCGGCTACGGCGTGTACGCCGCGCCAATTGCAAAAGTCGCGGCTGCCTACCGGCCTGGTTCCCACGTGCGCCTGCACCCCCACACCGCTCTCCATGCGCACTTTGCGCATGCACCCCCACACCGCTCAGATCGGAGAGCACACGTCTGAACTCCAGTCACATCACGTTATCGCGTATGCCGTCTTCTGCTTGAAAAGGGGGGG
>CAIPSZ010000190.1 GCA_903867845.1 Candidatus Kerfeldbacteria bacterium
ACTACCTGGCTCTCAACGCCAAGGAACTGGAGAAAACGGAAAAACTTGGTGCCGTCGGCCAGGAACAGCTGCAGAAACGCTTAGGCACCATGGAGAAGCACATGAACGATGGCAATGCCGATGCCTTTAAAAAAGAATTCAACTCTCTGCAAGGAGCATTCAACGGCTCTGGTGAGAGTGAAAGTTAAACCATGCCCGACAACCTCCTCATCAAATTTCAAAAACTCCCAGACCAGCAGAAGGCCCGCGCATCGGATCCGGATACCATGCGCACGCTGGATAGCCTGGAGAAGCAGTTCGGCGTCAACCTCGCCGAGCTCGTGATGCGCGTGCTCGTGCACGAAGTGGATCCCGGGAGAATTGATGAAACCCTGACGAGCCAGTACGGCATGACTTCCGAGAAGGGAAAGGAACTCGGTAAGCTCATGCTGGACGACCTCTTCTTCAAGTACCGCTTGCTCGAGGTACCGGACGTGAAAGAGTCGCTGGCGGATATCCCGACGCCAAAGCTCATGCCGCAACCTGGAGCCAGTCCGTACCTGGTCCATCCAGACGACCAGAAGGACATGGCCGTACACATCCAGTCGCTGAAAACTGCGCCGGTTTCAATGGTCGATACTGACCCAACCCGCACCGCCGCCCGGCTCATGAAGATGGAGGGTCTTCGACTCGATGACATGCTGGTGAAGCGCTTCCAGCGCATCATCGAAGGCCGCCTGGTGGACGTCCGCGACCGTATGGAAACCCGCGACATGCTCATGCGCTCCGTGAAAATCGGGGGTATGGATTTTGATGAAGCCCGCGCAGACCGCGTTGGTCATGAGCTCGATACCTTGGTAGAAGAGCTCCACCGTCGCCCGAAGCCGGTCATGCCGAAGCCGGTAACGCCACCTTCTCCACCAGCACCAAAACCAGCACCCGTGCCGCCACCGGCGCCAGCACGCGTACCTACCGTCGTACCTCCCGTTGGAACGGTTGCACAACCAAAAGCTGTTGCAACCCCAGTCGCCGCTCCGGTTGCTGGAATCGTGAAACCAAAGGTGGCACCACCACCATGGTTACGGCCATCAAATGTTCCTGCCGCACGGCCCGCAGCACCACAGCCGAAACCCGTACCGCCACCCATCCCCCGTCCTCGCCCAGTACCGGTCGTGCAGCCATCGTACCGCGAAGTGGTCACGGACGTCCGAGCGCCGGCAAAAGTCATGGGCCCGTTGGAAGTGCTGGGGAGCCTCGGTATTGATGATTTCCGCCGCTTGGGCGGAACTCCGCAAGCCTGCGTGATGAAGATTGGTGAGGAGTTCGACGCACTTGGTCAGGACTCATTTGCCCAACGCGCTGCGGGAATTCAAGCTTTCCGGACGTCGCCAACGTTCAAGGGGTACTTAGACCTTGGCCAGCTCGCCATGGAGCGCAAGGAAGAAGTTCGGGAAGTGGTCGAGCTCTTGCGCGCGCAGGGGAAAGCTTCGCTCACCGAGGCAGAATTTGAAGCAATTGGCAGTCTCATGCGTCAGTATCGATTCTAACGTTTATGATGCAGTTCGTCGTCCCACAATTCATCGATGTTGAAGATAAAATTCTCGGCCCGCTCACGGTCCGTCAGTTCATTCTGATTTTAGTGTGGGGGATTATGAGCTTCCTCATGTTCAAAATCTTCAGCTTCATCACGTTCATCTTCGTCGTCATTTTTTGGTCAGCAGTTGTCTTCCTACTCGCCTTTGTGAAAATTAATGGCCGGCCTTTCCACTACCTCGTCCTGTCCATTGTCCAGAGCCTCCACTTGCCAAAACTCCGTATCTGGCGCAAAGAGGATACGGAATTCGAGTTCCGCTTCGATGCTGGTACGCCTGCTAAGGTCCTTGCTCCAGTTGCCACGAAACAACCCCTTACTGCATCCCGCCTTACCGCGCTCTCCCTCGTGGTGGATACCGGTGGCGCGTACGATGAGTCTGGAGACATGATCGCTCCCTCACGAAGAAGCTAAACCATGGCAACCGCACCCAGCCAACCAAAGGTGAATGTGTCCAAACTGCCCTCCACGCAGCGCTTCCTCGACGTGTGGGAAATTAAAGACGACGTGGTCATTCTCCGTAATGGCACCATCCGCGGCGTCCTGCTCGTCTCCTCCATGAACTTCGCCCTAAAGTCTGATGAGGAGCAATCAGCGGTTATCCAGGCGTACACGCAGTTCCTCAACACGCTGGACTTCCCCCTCCAAATTGTCATCCAGTCCCGCAAGCTCAACATTGACCCGTACCTGGATAACCTCAAGCTCTTGGAGAAGAACCAGCAGAATGAGCTTTTGAAGATGCAGACCCAGGAGTACATCACCTACGTCCGCGAACTCGTGGAGCTCGCCGACATCATGTCCAAGCGCTTCTACGTGGTGGTGCCGTTCCAACCGGGATCGGGGAAACGCATGAATTTCTTCAAACGCCTGACCGCGGTGCTCCAACCAACCAGCGTCATTCACATCAAGCAGAAGCGATTTGAGGAAATGCGCTCGGAGCTCCTCAAGCGTGTAGACTTCGTCGTGGATGGGCTATCGGCACTGGGCTTGAAAGCCGTTCCCCTGGATACGCAAGGGCTCATTGAACTTTTCTACAACACCTACAACCCGCAAACTGCCGACATGGAGAAAATGACGAATGCGGATCAACTAAGTATTGAACCCTAATGGCAATCAATCTCTCACGAAAACCGACTCCGCTTTCGAACGAAGCACCGGTACCCACGCAGGTACTGAGTGCCGAGGAGCAGCAGCAGCAGGAGTCGCAAGAGCTCCAGCGCAAGCGCGAGCTCCTAGAAGCCGAGCGCATCTACCGACGTGGCGTCGTCTCCGTTCGTGACTTCATTGCGCCGGCCTCCTTCAAGGTGACCGCCCGGGAAGTGGAAATTGGCGGGATGCTCGCCCGAACGCTCTTCGTGGTCACCTACCCACGCTACATTGCCGTGGGTTGGTTCGCGCCAATTATCAACCTCAACGTCCCGCTCGACGTTTCCATGTTCTTCTACCCGGTTGGTTCCGAGGTCATCCTGAAACAGCTGCGGAATAAAGTCGGCCAATTGGAAGCGCAGATCCTCTCGGACGCGGAAAAGGGCGCCCCGCGCGACCCAATTCGCGAGACCGCCCTGCGGGACATCGAGCAGCTTCGTGACAACCTCACCCAAGGCACCGAGAAATTCTTCCAGGTTGGGCTCTACGTCACGCTGTACGGCAAGAGCAAGGACGAACTGGATAAGCTCACGGATAAAGTGGAAGCCATGTTCGGCCAGAAGCTGGTCTACAGCAAGCGCGTGCTCTACCAAGCGGAACAGGGCTTCACCTCTACGCTCCCCACCGGCCAGGATGAAATTCAGGTGAGTTTCAACATGAACTCCTCACCCGCAGCGAGTAGCTTCCCGTTCATCTCCTCTGACGTGTCGTCGGATAACGGCATCCTCTACGGCATCAACCGGCACAACAACTCGCTCATCCTCTTCGACCGCTTCAGCTTGCAGAACGCCAACTTCGTGGTATTCGCCACCTCTGGTGCCGGCAAGAGCTACGCCGTGAAACTGGAAATCCTGCGCTCGCTCATGACCGGCACGGACGTCATCGTCATTGATCCAGAACGCGAGTACAAGTACCTTTCGGACGCGGTTGGCGGAACCTACATCAACATCTCCCTCAACTCGGAATCGAAGATTAACCCGTTTGACCTGCCGCGCCCGGTGAGCGGTGCAGACAAGCCTGCGGACATCATCCGCGCGGCCGTCATCACGCTCAAGAGCATGCTGCGCTTGATGCTGGGCAGCATCACCCCAGAAGAAGACTCCATCATTGACCGCGCGCTCATCGAAACCTACGCCAAGAAAGATATCACCGCCGAGAGCGACCTGGCGCAAATTGAGCCTCCGCTCATGGCCGACTTCCAAGAAGTGCTGGCCGGCATGGTGGGCGCGGACAACATTGTCGAGCGGTTGAAGAAGTACACCGAGGGAACGTTCGCCGGGCTGTTCAACAGCCCCACGAACATTGAGCTCACCAACCAGCTCGTCACCTTCTCGGTTCGTGACCTGGAAGACGAGCTCCGCCCGATTGGCATTTCCATGATCGTGTCGTACATCTGGAATGTCGTCCGGTCGGGGATGCGCAAGCGCATCCTGGTCATTGACGAAGCGTGGTGGCTGATGCAGAACGAAGACTCTGCGCGGTTCATTTACGCGCTCGTCAAGCGCTGCCGCAAGTACTACCTGGGCGTGACGACAATTACCCAGGACGTGAACGACTTCCTGCGCTCCCCATATGGCCAGGCAATTGTAACGAACTCCGCTTTGCAGCTGCTCATGAAACAGTCACCCGCAGGCGTGGACATGGTGGCTAAGACGTTCCTGCTCACGCAAGGAGAGAAGTACCTGCTGCTGGAAGCAGCGGTTGGCGAAGGCATCTTCTTTGCTGGTCCTAAGCACGCCGCCATTAAAGTCGTAGCTTCCTACACCGAAGACCAGATCATAACCTCTGACCCTCGCCAGCTCTTGGAAATTGAAGCCGCGAAGAAGGAGTTCAATGAAACGTCTTCCCCGTCCGCGTAATGTACTGACCACCTATGTCCCGTAGACTCCTCATCATTTTCGGAAGTGGGCTGCTCCTCCTCATCATCGTTGTGGTCATACTCTTCGCCATGCAAAAACGAACGACGACACCCGCGAACACGAATAGTACGGTGAAACTACCCAACATCAATACCGTCATCCTCAACACAAACCAAGCTACCGCAAACGCGAACACGGCGGGCACGAATACCGCGAGCGATCCGCGAACCGAAGTCCAGCAGCTGGCGCGGAACTTTGCTGGCATTTACGCTAGTCTATCTTCCCAAGGGACGTACAAGAATATTACCGATTTGTACTTTGCCATGACCCCCGATCTAAAAGCCGACCAAGAGGCGTACGTTGCCCAGCAGCAGAAGCAGACCACCGACACCTCTACCTACCACGGCATTACCTCGGTGCCGCGCGTCATTACCGTGCAGGACTTTGATGAAACTGCCGGCACTGCATCGGTGAAGGTCACGCTCCAACGGGTGGAGACGTCGGGCACCAGCAGTAATTCGCAAACCTACAACCAGGATATTACTCTCGGCTTTGAACGAATCCAGGGTGCCTGGAAAGTCGGGCGCATCACCTGGAGTCCAAAGCAGTAACTTACTACTATGGCTACGGCTAGTGAAATTCAAATCGAGAGTTCACTTGCCCAAGCACGTTTGAGCGACGCGGCGAGCATTCAGCGTTTTGGTCAAACCCAAGCATTGGATCCTGGGATGATTGGTGCGCCGACTGATGCAGTGCAGCGTGATATCGACAGTTTGAATCAAGCCCGGGAACAGCGTGGCGCCCTTGGGGCAAACTACAAAACCCCGCAGTCGAAAAATCTCGTTGGACGGCTCGCCGAGCTCCGCCGTGCTGCACGTGTTACGGCTGTTGGCAAACCCGAAGGCATCGCTGCAAAAGCAATCAATGTGGCTTACGCACGTTATGTTAGTGCTATGCAAGATGAGCTATTAGCTAATGTTCTTGCTCTTGAAGTTTTTGTTTCACCCTGGGTGTACTTAACTGTATTTTTTCTTCGTATTACTGGTGGCCTCTTCCCCATGCAAATTAAAGGTCTTCGACTCATTCCACCGTACAATTTACGCACCATGAGCGGAATTGGGGAGTTCATCAGTCACCTTGGAGGGGCATTCCTTATTTTAATCATTCTCACAATTATCCTGGTGGTAGTGGTGTCAATAGTATGGTTTATTACCGCGCCACTTTGGACGAAGGTCACAACTATCGTTAATCTCCAAACGGGCGTGCTCAAAGTGTTGTACGATTTGGTTACCCATAAATAGCCCATGCGCACAAAACTCCTCATTCTCGCAAGCAGCCTGGCCATTCTCAGTTTTGTACTTGCCCCGCAGGTCCGGGCTGCGACCACAATTGTGAGTTGCGGCAAACTTGCTGATGGGTCCTCCCCGAGTACGCTCGATGTTGGGACGTCTTGGATCAAGCTGCAAGTGGCCATCCCCGGGGTGACCGTTGATTGCACGGATGATACTGGGGTTACCGCGCCGTACATTGCGGACATGGGTGCCTACGTGGCGGGGCTGTACAAGTACTTCGTGGGGGTCATTGGCATCCTGGCAACGGTCATGGTGTTCTATGGCGGCGTGAAGTGGTTGACGGCGGCGGGAAACGCCAGCCGGGTGAAAGATGCCAAGGAGACGATTTTCTCCGCGCTCATCGCTATAGTCATTTCCTTTGGTTCCTACCTCTTGCTCTACACCATCAATCCGAATTTAGTAAACCTGCACCCACCTGTGCTGAAAACGGTAAAATCGCAAGCACAACTGTTCCTTCCTACGTATCGATTCTGTGATGGTCTGAGCGCCGCTGAACTTACTAGTGATGGCAAAGACGTCCCTTGCGGGCAAGTAAAAACGCTTACTGCTCCAACAAACACGTCACCAGGTTTAGGTTGCATGGGTTCATTCTGTGACTCAAGTTTTTTTTCTTCTGAAAGCGTATGCGCCATTACAACTGGTGCTGGCGGAGCAATTATCAGTGGTTCGTGTGAGTCTGACCTTGCTGGTGTTGGCGTTCAAGATCCAACAAAGAAGTTCAGTGTAAATTTTAACGCCGGACCATCATGTGGAGAGTATATCCATAGTGCAAACCCATTATCAACACAGTATTATGCGTATAGCAAGTGTTCTGTTGACCATGCGCACTGTGTAG
>CAIPSZ010000191.1 GCA_903867845.1 Candidatus Kerfeldbacteria bacterium
CCAGTCATGTGCTGCAATCCAGCGTCAAACTTGATTGTTTGGTAGCCGTAGGCATTGTCCGGGTACTCGTAATCGGCAAACGCATTGTCGACGGTGATATCGACGCCATCAACGGCATCGACTGCTGATTTAAAACCGTTGAAGTCAATTTTTGCAAAGTACTGGATAGTCTGACCCGTGACGTCCTGGACGGCTTGCGTGAGCATGGCGTCACCGCCATGCGGGTTTGCACTGGTCATGCCAAACGCAAGCGCGTTGTTAATTTTTCGGAATCCATACCCCGGCAAGTCCACCAGGAGGTCACGCGGGATGGAGAGCGTGGCAATGTCGTTGGTGGTGTTGTCGATGCTGATGAGGATGATGGTGTCCGAGAGGTACGGACCATCGTGCCCCGGACCGCCGTAACCAGCAACAAGAATGTTGGTGCGGTGGTTTTCGTCTTGCTTCAACTGGCGGTCGCCGGGGGCAATGAGCGCGCCAATTTGGCTAATGGGGGAGGTGTTGTTCGTCCCGCCGAAGACTTTCCCGCTCACGCGCAAGATTTTAATGCCCAGGCCAATGACGACCACGGCAATGACGCTCACGACAATGAGCAGCACGTACCACCAGTGGAAGCGGCGGGCGATTTTTTTGGACGGTAAAGCTTCCGGGTGAAGGTTTGGTGCCGGTGTGTTCGCTGGTTTCTTTGTCATTTTTCCACGTGGAGCAGGATCTTTGGGCGCCATACAGCGTGCAAGAGTAGAATTACGGTACCAAGTTCGAATGTATCCGTCAAGGTACAAGATGTGTAGCACATCGCGCTTGCTTTCTTCTGAAAATGTGCTACAATTCGGCACATTCGTGCGATTTTCCAGGGTTTTCGCAACACCCCATAAACCCCGGACGATTAGCTCAGTTGGTTAGAGCGCGCCGTTCACATCGGCGAGGTCGAAGGTTCAAGTCCTTCATCGTCCACCAGGCTATTCCCTCACCCTCACTTTTACCCCGTACCCATGGCTACCCCAACAAAAAATCTCCTCAAGCTCACCGGCGGTTGGCTCATGCTCTGGGAAGTGGTGAAAGTCGTTGGCCTGGCGCTCATCATCGTCATCGTCGTCAAGCACTTCCTGTTCCAACCCTTCTACGTGAAGGGCGCGTCCATGGAGCCGAACTACCAGGACCACGAGTACCTCATCATCGACGAGCTCTCGTACCGCTTCCACGAGCCGCACCGCGGCGACGTGGTGGTGTTCCACTACCCGGCGGACGAAACGCAGTACTTCATCAAGCGGGTCATTGGTTTCCCAGGCGAGCACGTTGCCGTGCACGATGGTCACGTCTGGATTAACGATACGCAGCTCGATGAATCTGCGTACCTCGCAAGCGACGTTGCAACCATTGGCACCACCGACCTCACCGTGCCAGCCGGATCGTTCTTCCTCATGGGGGACAACCGCCCTGCAAGCCTGGACTCCCGCATCTTCGGACCAGTGGCACGCAAGGAGATTGTTGGCCGCACGTGGGTCCGCGCCTGGCCGCTTAGCCGCATGACACACTTCACCACCCCGTCGTATCCAACGACGACAGCTCTCGTTCCGAACCTCCTCACCTATGCTTCCTAAGAAAACCCCACCACCCGAAGAACCGTTTGTCCCGAAGAAAGGGAAGACCCCTATGCTCGTCCGCGGCATGAAAGACATTCTGCCCGTGGACTGGCCGTGGTGGAACCTGGTCATTGACCGTGTCATTAGCGTGGCGCGCGACTTCGGCTTCGAGCGTGTGGAAACGCCAATTCTTGAGGAAAACGCGATGTTCGTACGGAGCGTTGGCAAGGATACCGACATCGTCGAAAAGGAGATGTTCGCGTTCACCGACCGTGGCGGTGACCTCGTCGCCATGCGCCCCGAAGGGACAGCCGGCGTCGTCCGTGCGTACTTGGAGCACGGGATGCTCGCCATGCCCCAGCCGGTGAAGCTCTTCTACATTAGTTCCATGTTCCGCTACGACCGACCGCAGAGCGGGCGCTACCGCCAGTTCTGGCAGTTCGGCTTTGAAGTGCTCGGCGATGGCCACCCCGTGGTGGATGCCGAAATCATTGCTATTGGCGCCACTATTTACCAGGAACTCGGTATCCCGGTGCGCGTCCAGGTGAACTCGGTTGGGGACGCTGCGTCGCGTACTGCGTACGTCAAAGTGCTCACCGACTACTTCAAGACCCGAAAAAACCGCCTCTGCGAGGACTGCAAGAAGCGCTTGGTGAAGAATCCGCTGCGCATCCTGGACTGCAAGGAGCAGGACTGCCAGTTGCTCGCACAGGACGCGCCCCAGTTCGTCGACCACCTTTCGGAAGCGGCGAAAGACCACTTCGTGAAGGTACTCGAGCACCTGGATGACATGGACGTGCCCTACGACCTAAACCCGCGCATCGTCCGTGGCTTGGACTACTACACGCACACCGCGTTCGAGTACACCGTGGCTGATGACATTGGCGTGGAGAAGCAGCAGAGCGCCATTGGCGGTGGCGGCCGCTACGACGGCCTCGTGGAACTCTTCGGTGGCCGGCCCACTCCTGCTATTGGTTTTGCCGGTGGCATCGAGCGCACTATCATGCAGCTCAAAGCCCGCGGCATCCAGCCGTCAGCCCCCGGTCGTCCCGACGTCTTCCTGGCCCAGCTTGGCGACACCGCGCGCCGGAAGTCGCTCAAGCTCTTCCGCGAGCTGCGCAAGCTTAACATTCGCGCGGCGGCGACGTTTTCCAAGACCAGCATTAAAGCCCAATTAGAAGCAGCGAACCGCTTGCGCGCGCCCTTCACGCTCATCCTTGGCCAGAAGGAGCTCGTCGACGGTACCATCCTTATCCGCGACATGGAGAGCGGCATTCAGGAAATTGTGGACTTTGGCAAAGCCGTTGGAGAAGTGCAGAAGCGCGTGCTGAAAGCCGCAAACGATGCGCAGCTGACGAATGGCAATGGCAGTATGCCAACCGTATAGGACATGGACGATTGCCTCTTTTGCAAGATTGCCAGGAAAGAAATCCCCGCAGGCATTGTCTGGGAAGACGATGCCTTTGTGGCGTTCAAGGACATTCACCCCAAAGCGCGCGTCCACGTGCTCCTCATCCCTAAGGAACACGTGGAGAGTATTGTCCACGCCACGTCTGCAGATAGCGCTATGCTTGGCCAGCTCATGCTCCACGTGGCAGACGTCGCGCACGCAGTCGGTTTGCAGGAGCGGGGATTCAAGACCGTCATCAACACGGGTAAAGAAGGTGGGCAGGAAGTGCCACACCTCCACCTGCACATCCTGGGTGGCGGGCAGTAAGGTAGCGTTTGCCTGAGCAAGGAAGCACTTGCAATTTTTTCGTTCGCGTGTCATATTCAAAGTATCAATTTCTCATCTTGAAAGGAGGTTTCCCCCTGTGGTTGAAGTAAAGAAGAAAGATAACGAGTCGTCGGAAAGTCTCATCCGCCGGTTTAATCGACGTGTCCAGCAAAGTGGCGTCCTGCTCCGTACGAAGAAGGATCAGTACTACGAATCCGCGCCAAACGAACGTCGCACCAAGGAAAAGGCCATTCGTCGCTCGAAAATCTCCGAAAAGAAAGAATACCTGCGAAAGATTGGAAAGCTGGACGAACTCATGGCCAAGTCCAAGGGCCGAGGACGGACCCGCAGTCTCGCGAAACTCTTGAACGTAAAGTTCAAATGACCCTCGCTGACCGCCTCAATGCTGACCTAACGACCGCACAGAAAGCACGCGACGCGCAACGCGTTGACGTGCTTCGGTTTCTCAAGAGCAACCTCATCAACGCCAAGATTGCCCAGCAGAAAGACCTTGAAGAAGCGGACGTGGAAAAAGTCTTAGCATCCGAAGTGAAGCGCCGCACCGATGCGGTGGCCCAGTTCCGCAGCGGTGGACGGGAAGACCTGGCAAAAGCCGATGAAGCGGCGATTGCTATCATCAAGGAGTACCTCCCGCAGGCCATGACCGAAGCAGAAGTCGAAACCATCGTCCGCACTCAAATTGCGAAGGTGGGCGCATCCAGTCCGGCAGACTTCGGCAAGGTCATGGGGCCAGTCATGGCCCAGGTCGGCACGCGCGCTGATGGAAAAACCATACAAATTCTCGTGAAGAAACTCCTCACTCCTTCCTAACGGAAGCGCCGTTCTGGGCGCTCTGCGAGTAAGCTTGTCGGCTACGCAGCATGAGCACAACCAACAAACACTTCTGGCATCGATTCAGCCTTGGCTTGGGTGGCGTTCTCGTCATCCTCGGCCTCGGCGTTTTTACCTTGCACGCCGCCCACGCACTGACCATTGAAAATGTCGGTGCGACATTAGGCTTGGGGAGCGCTGACCTCAAAGAAACCATTATTAATGTCATTAAGTGGATTCTGGGCATTCTCGGCCTCGTCGCCGTGAGCTCCGGGCTCC
>CAIPSZ010000192.1 GCA_903867845.1 Candidatus Kerfeldbacteria bacterium
ATTTACTATTGGCAGGCATCGGATGTTTTGTGTTCTGAAGCAGTACGCTGCTTCGTTTACTCAAGTGATTGTGAAAGTGTATCCTTGCGGAATCACTTCTCGTTTTTCGCGGTCTTCAACAACGGACATTCATCCGTAAGTCCCTTCACGCGAATTTCGTACGATAGGATGAGCTCAATACTCACCGAACCCTTCGCGAGGGTTTGCGATGTGGACGGCTTTTTCACAGCGTGCATGCTTCCTCCTTGCTGGAATTCTCCACCAGCAAATGGGTAACAAGTTTAGGTTTTCTCCACATCTTTGTGAGGTGCGGAGAGTTGCTTTGCAGAGCCGAACAGGTCAGAAAGAATTTCAAAAATATCATGAATCTCTTTCATCACGCCCGAGACTCCAGCCTTCACTGCCTGCCCCTTTTCGTGGAGCTCAGGAGATTTCTCTTTGTACTTTTCAGTAATCGAACTGTAAAGTTGAGAAATACCCTTGAAGCTCTCACGTTTTTTTACGTATTCTTCTTTCAAGTTCATACAACACCTCCAGTATGTGCAGCACGACGGCGAACTTCTTTGAGAAATAAAGTTTGCCCCCAACGCCACAGTTTGTATGCCCAGTACATGATGCATGCTCCAGGGATAACCAGGAGCACAAACCATTTGGCAATTTTTTTCAACATGAGCACCTCCGGTGTTCACGGGTTAATGATTACTCACGCACACTAGCGAGGGGCATGAGTTTGGCCAATGAATATGTTCTTCACAAGCCGGAGCACGAACCAGGCACACGCCAGGCAGGTGAGTACGGCGATGATGAACCACACCGGGCCGGTAAGCGTCATGGCGACGGCGCACAGTCCAAGGACAATGACGACGATAACCAGAGCGCTCAGTAGAACGTGCCCGCGCGTCACTCGCAGAGCAAGGTTTGCCGCGGCGAAGACGACGAGCATGCAGGTGTACCCCAGGATGACCGTTGCGGTTATTCCCTGGTGGATGAATTCCGGGGTGAAGATGGACTTCATTCCTGGAATGGCAGCGAGTACTGCCAAGGTGCACAGGAGTACTGTTGTGGTGGGGTTCCCCGGGGGTGTGCGACGGGTATTTTTTGCGGCGTGGGACACCGCAAGTTGGAGCACGAGCAAGCCGAGCCAGAGGGCGCCAAGCATGTGGGCGTGCGCGTCTAGATCGGCGCGGGTGATGAGCTGGCCTTGGTAGGCAGCAACTCCCAGAACCCAGGGGGTCATGAGCAGGTACGAAAACCGCGGAGCGCGGAAGCCGTACACGTCAAAGCGGTAGCTAAGCACTGCCAGGAGCACGCCGAGGGTAGCGAGTACCTGCGGCACAATCGGCAGTGGTGATCCAGCAAACGGGTCGTGGCCAGCCATGCCCTGGATGAGCAGGACTGACGCCGCAACCGCGAGGCAGTAGGCGAGCATTCGTCTCATGGACGACCTCCGGTGTTAGTGGTTTGCGGCAGGTGGACCATTCCACCTGCCGGTGATGCGCAGGGTAGTGCTTACCCGCGGAAGTGTTTGACGCGGACGTGAATTTGCAATTCCCGATCTTGCGACCAGAAACGTTTCTCGGTCAAGTTCACCACAGCGTACAATTTCGTCTTCACCTTTCCAAGACTGAAGACGTTATCAACCGTCAGCGGGAGTGGGAGCACTCTCCCATCACGGGTGTGAATGAGTATCGCGAATAGGCGTTCCTGCGGCGCGCGAAAACCCATTTCCAAGGACAGCAGCCGCGCATTAACGTTGACCCCATGAGCGCCAGCGTGAATTGCGTGTTCCTCGTCACGATTAGCATCCACCCAGTACACGCGGTTACCAGTGTACAGGATTTCCACTGAGTCGTAGGGCTTGACGTCGATGAGATCGACGTCATCTTCCCGTGAGGTGGGCGCGCGGTAGACTTTCCAGTTCGACCACGGTTCAAAGCGCAACTGGTTGTCGCCAACCCGAAGTTCTTCCCGTGGCGCATCCCGGTTCAAATCCACTACGGTGGGGCCGTTCTGCGGCTCGGGTGGCGGAGTGTGGACTTGCTTCTGCACGGCTGTATTCAGCGAGTCAACACGTTGCTGCACGCGCCGGAGTTGCTGCTTGGTCTGCTCGAGGGCGGTACTTTGCGCGGCCATGTTCTCCTGTGCCTCGTTGAGCTTACTTCCGTATGCACTCTGGGAATTCTGGAGAATTGCGGTCCTCCGTTTTTCGTTTTCCAGTTGTTCGCGGAGTAGGTTGCGTTCATCCTGCGCGCGACTAAGAGAATCGAGGTGATGCGTGAAAGCGACTCGGTTCAAGCTGTCCGCACGCAAGCTGTCGCGTTGCCGAATACTGTCTGGATCAATATGAAAATTGATCCACTCACTGAACGTTTCATCGAGTTTAACAAACTCAATGTGTGCAGTACGAGCAGCTTTCGGCATTGCCGCAGAGAACAACCCACAGACAATGATTATCATCGCAATTACACCATTTCACCACCCTCATTCTCCACCCACAATTCGGATGGGCTTCCACAAAGGCAACCATGGCCAGGAACTTCTCCCGCTCGTCTTGAGCGAGGTATTTTGCGAGCACCTCGTCACCCGGCTGAATCGTTTTCTCGAAAAAGATGCGATCGTTATCGGGAAACGTCTGACAGCCTTCAGGGAGCTTCGGAATTAGGTGAGTTGGATCCTTGTCGAAGTGCATGTCAAGAAAGTGCGTTTTTAAGCTCACCAAAGCACGTGCTTGGGCCAAATAA
>CAIPSZ010000193.1 GCA_903867845.1 Candidatus Kerfeldbacteria bacterium
AGGACCTTGGTATGGGTGTAGGTGTAGCTCGTCGTCGAGGCGGGCATGGGTGTGACGAGACCGGTGGCCACGAAGTGCTTGAGCTGTTCGTTCTTCACGCTGTAGATGTCCGGACCAGTATTCCGGGCCCACGCGTTGATGAGCTGCTGCTCGGTTTGCTTCGGGTCGAGTTGAGTGTAGGCAATACTCACGTAGGGTCGGGCAGCAACGTACGCGTCAATGACGCCCTGCACCGCGCTGGCAGGAAGATCACCCCACCACGTCAGGGCTACTCGTTTGGGTCCAGATGTAATATTGCACTGACCTTGCGGGGTCGAGCGGCCAGAGATGATGGAGTAGCCAATAATTCCGCCAACGGCGATGACAAGTACTCCACCGAGGATGATGATTTTTTTCTTAAACGGGTCCATAGGTTACTTTCGATTGACCCGCTCGCGGAGGTAGGCGAGCAGTTTGTCACGCAAGTCCTCGCGCTCCAAGGCAAATTCGATGTTCGCGCGGAGGTAGTCGAATTTATTGCCGGTGTCGAAGTACTCGCCGTTGACAATTTCCTTGGCGTACACGTCGTCCACCTTCATCAGCGCGTTAATGGCATCCACGAGCCAGAGCTCGCCACCCTTACCTGGCTTGAGCGCTTTCAGGTGGTCGAAAATATCGGGATTGAAAATGTAGGCGCCATGAGCAGCGAGGTTGCTCGGGGCTTCATCGGGTTTCGGCTTCTCCACAATTCGCTTGATGCGGTGGACTTTATCGGTTACCGTTTCCACGTCAGCGATTCCATACTTACTCACGTCAGCAGGATTGGGGATGCGAACCGCGCTAATGACGGCTTTCCCGTACTTTTCGTACACGTCCACCATTTGCTTGAGGCGCGGTGGGTTTGCGGTAATGAACTCGTCACCCCACAGGACGGCAAACGGCTGGTCACCGACGATGTGCTTGGCAGACGTCACTGGCGACGCGTTTCCGTACGGCCCGCGCTGGCGGATGTAGATGAAGTTCGCCATGTTCGCGATGCGCCGGACTTCTTCCACCTGCTCTTCTTTTCCAGCAGCAATGAGGTACTTCTCCAGCTCGTAGGGGTAGTCAAAGTGGTCTTCTAAAGACCGCTTGTTGGCACTAGTGACAATGATGACGTCGGTAATTCCACTGGCAACCGCTTCCTCAACCACGTACTGGATAATTGGCTTATCCACGATGGGCAGCATCTCCTTTGGCATCGCCTTGGTCGCGGGCAAGAACCGCGTGCCCATACCGGCCGCGGGAATAATAGCTTTACGAATGCGTTGCGCCATAGCTAAAGAGTCAACATGAGTGCGTTGATTATACTAAGTTTGGTACGTTTTGGCGAGTCGCTCGGTGATGTTCGTTGCGGACAAGCGAAGTGCACCAGTCTCCTCAATTGACGCGGTTGCGGTCATGGCAGCAAAACGTCCGGCGCGCGCAGGATCATCACCTCGCAGACGGGCAAATACGTAACCAGCCAAGTACGAGTCGCCCGCTCCAGTCGGGTCCACTACCTGCACAGGTCGGAAGGCGGGAATGGCAAATGTTTCCGTTGGCGGAAAAATGGTCGAGCCTTTGCTTCCCGCAGTGACGACGACATCCTTTGCGCCGTGGGCTTGGAGCATGGCGACACCCCCAGCGACATCAGGTAATCCAGAGACAAATGCTAGTTCCGCCTCATCCATGAGCACAGTGTTGACGAGCGGCAGCACATTGAGGAAACGTTCCGGATGTTTCCAAACAATACGATCGCCATCCAAGTACCGAATGAATCCTTGGGCCGCGAGAAGGATTGGACGTTCAACGGCCGCTATTACCGCTAGCGTTTCCATAGGGAGGTTGTTGTGGAACAGTGGGCCGAGCACGAAGGCGTCGAATGCTTCTAGGTGAGTAGCCCCAAGCGTCTCTGGGGCAAGAATGTTGTCAGGAATTATTGCCCGTTGCTCACGCTGGTCAGGCCTAGCGCGGTTGTAGGAGTTCGTAAAGTGGATAGTTCCCGCGGCTAGCACGTGCTTCACCGGTATACCCTCAAGCGGTATCAGAAAATTTTCTGGCTCATTTCCAAAAGACGCAATAATCGTCACGTCGGCGCCAAGGCTTTTCAGTGCTTGTCCGGTGTAGTACGTGACGCCACCAAGCTGGTCGTGCGCTAATCCATCAATATGAATAGTATCTCGGCAGAGTGGTCCGAGGATGGCGACACGCATGTTACGTTTTTGGTTTGAACTCCAACGCCAAGGAGTTAATGCAGTACCGCTTGCCCGTCGGCTTCGGGCCGTCGTCGAAGACGTGGCCGAGGTGGGCACCGCAGTTGCTGCATTCCACTTCAATCCGGCGCATGCCCATGCTCATGTCATCCTCGAGCTTGATGGCGCCAGGATTGGCGCTCTCCCAGAAGCTCGGCCAGCCCGTACCGCTATCGAACTTCGTATCGGACATGAAGAGCGCCTGCCCGCAATTCACGCAGTGGTAGGTCCCCGCATCTTTGGTGTGGACGTACTTTCCCGAACCGGGTGGCTCCGTGCCTTTCCGGAAGCAGATGTTGTACTGCTCGGGGGTGAGGTTCGCATTCGCTTTTGAATCGATCGTCATAGCGTTAGGCAAGTACCCAGCACACGAGAACGAATAGGAGACTGAGGAGGTAGGCGATGCGCCACGTTCGTCGTGCGAGCACGTCAACGGCAAAGAATACCGCCGAGAAGATGAGTATATTCCCGAGGTATGCGAGGACGCTCGGCGGGACACTTCCAGCCATCCCGCACTCGGCAATAATACTCCCGACATCTTCAATGAAGGTATTCGTGTTGCCGATGCGGGCGCCACTTTTCACGTCCGCGCCTCGGGGCGTGCTGTTGTACTGGTACTCACGGTGGTACACGGTCAGCGGAAAGCCAAAATCATCCTGCGCGCAGTAGTCACCCAGTATCCTTTGGTGTAGCGGGATAGCTACGGTGATAACTGATACCGCAAAGCCAAGACCGAGCCATACGAGCACCCGTAGCCACATTCGCACTAGTCGTTTCTTCGGCGCTGGCGCACCGGGAATGGCCATGGGCTGGTCCATAGGGGGGGGAAAACAATGTGAAAGCGCCTCAAGCATAGCAGAAGTCAGTTGCGTTTGCATGAGAAATTCGCAGCGGAACATTTATCTTGACGTTACGCCGCTTGCAGGCATAGAGTTGGGCCACGTTTCCATTCACATACCGAAAAGAAGTTATTTACCAATACGGAGGTAGACATGAGGAAAAGGAACCAGATTTCCGTGGTGTCTGACGGAACTGGCCGCACCGCAAACCAAATCCTGCGTGCGGGATTGGTCCAGTGGCCAGGCTTCCAGGAGTAGTACGAAGCAGTGGTCACGCATTCGGGAGTGCAAACCGACGCGCAGGTGAACGCGATCATGCGGCACATTCGCCCGCATGACCTGACGATTTTTACCATCATCAATCCAGAGCTGCGCGCGAGCCTGAAGAGCAAGTTAGAGAAGCAGGGCGCGTACCACTTTAACGTCTTGGGCCCGCTCCTGCGTATCCTGGCACAGTTCCTGGGCATTCAGCCGCAATACGAGGTGGGTTTGCTCCAGCGCATTGACGCCGACTACTTCAGACGTATCGAGGCGATTCCCTTTACCATGGAGCATGACGATGGTCGCGGCGAGCGCTTGGATAAAGCTGACATTATCCTCGTTGGTCCTTCGCGCTGCTCCAAGACGCCGTTGAGCATGTACCTTGCCACGATGGAGAGTCGCTACGTGGCGAACATCCCGCTCATCAATGAGGTCACCGAACTTGGCCGGGTACGCAAGCTCCTGGCGCCATTTCGGAAGAAAGTCGTCGGGCTGTACCTGGATCCCATGGAGCTCACGCACTTGCGGGAGGCGCGCACGAAAAATCTGGTCGCCAATGGCCACGTGCCCCATGGCCTGGAAGACTACTACGGCTTGCAGCCCATCCAGCGGGAAATTACCGCGTGCCGCCGGCTGTACGAGCAAGAAGATTGGCCGTCCATTAATGCCACTCACCGCGGCATTGAGGAAATCGGCCGAGAAGTCCTGCAGGTTCTGCACTTGCGTGCCGTGCACGAAGAAACCTGGACGTGAAAAGTCCTTTCGAAGAAAAACCCCGGCTTACGAGCGCGGGGTTTTCTATTTCATTGTTTCGAGCTGCTTGCGGAGCGCTGCCGGGAACGGCCGACAGCCGCAGTGCTTCGTATGCGCGGTATGCCACGTCAGCCGCTGCTTCACGGTCGGGTTCTTCGGCATCCGATGCACCTTGTGCCACGCGGCATTGAGCTTGGTCATGGTTTCAGGAGGGAAGCGTAGTGTTGCCGGAACTTCGCCAGCTTCGGGCTGATCACGGCTTGGCAGTAGGGCTGGTCGGGATTATTGGCGTAGTAGTTGCGATGGTAGTCTTCGGCAGGATAGAAGTTTGTAAGCGGTACAATCGACGTCACGATGGGCGCGTCAAAGGTTTTTCCCTGCTCAAGCTTTGCTTTCACTGCTTCGGCAATTTTCTTCTGCGTTTCGTCGTGGAAGAAGATGACGGACCGGTACTGCTCGCCGACGTCGTTGCCCTGGCGATTCAGCGTGGTGGGATTGTGCGAGCCGAAGAACACTTCCACGAGTTGCTCGTAGGAGACAGTTGCCGGATCGAATTCAATGCGCGCTACTTCGGCATGTCCAGTGGTGCCCGAGCTCACTTGCTCGTAGCTCGGGTTCTCCACGGTCCCGCCGGCGTATCCTGGCATGACGCTGGTGACACCCTTCACGCTCAAGAAGATTGCCTCCGTGCACCAGAAGCAACCCGAGCCGAATGTCG
>CAIPSZ010000194.1 GCA_903867845.1 Candidatus Kerfeldbacteria bacterium
CGCGATCGATGATAAATTGCTTCTTTGGCTTACCCGTTCCTAGAACAGACAAACAATTTTACATTACCTTCCCCGCAATTCATTCGTTAAAGAAAATCCTGATAAAGGAAAAAATTGACATCGTCCACACAATATTACCTACGCCAGCTACAGTCATCGTTATTCGAGCGGCAAAAGCACTTAAGATAAAAGTCGTCGCCCACTCCCATTCCCAGCCCGAAAACTTATTCATGCACATGCCCAAGCTCTTTGCTGGGCAGACGTTTAACAAGCTCTTCTACCGCTACTTGAACTGGATTTACAAACAAGCTGACGTCGTCATCTACCCAACGGAATTTGCCAAGCACCTCTTCGCTGACGTTAATGCGAATGTACGAACTGCAGTCATTAGTAACGGTGTCGATATCCAGCACTTCCAAGCCGTTGACCCTAAACCATTCCTAACGAAGTACGACATTTCAGACGACGTTCGAAGAGTGCTCTTTGTCGGACGACTTTCCCCAGAAAAGTGCGTTGATACTATAATCCGAGCAATACCTACGTTACAGAAACTCTACCCAAAGACCCGGATTATCATTGTTGGCTTTGGCCCGATGGATGGTGAGTTGAAGAAACTTGCAACGGAATTGCAAGTGACGGATATGATTACCTTCACCGGAAAAATCGCGAATGACGATCTCGTACAAGCCTACAGTGCGTGCGACATTTTCGTACTTCCCTCCCTTGCTGAGCTTGAAGGTATGGTCGTCTTGGAAGCAATTGCGTGCGGGAAGCCTATTGCCATTGCGAATGCCAAGGACAGCGCTGCCACGTACTTCGTGAAAGGGAATGGCGTCCTTTTCGCTCCAGAAGATCCAGAAGACCTTGCAAATAAAGTTGCTCCAGTGCTTAAAGATGACGCACTCCGCAAGCACATGGGGGAAGTGAGTACGAGCATGCGAGAACAGATAGATATCAATAACAGCGTGAAGCAACTGGAAGCTCTGTACTACTCCGTTCTGGACATGCATGACTGAGCACTTCTTTTCACCGCGAGGAATCTACTACCGGACGAACAACTTCCGCAGCGATCGCCAGACGCTGATTTTCGTGCACGGACTTTCCGGAAGTTCAGCAGCGTGGTTGCCGTACGAAGAATTCTTTGGGCAAACGTTTAACACCCTCGCTATTGACCTTCGCGGTCATGGGAAGTCGGTAAAACCCAAGACGTACAAAGAGTACGCCATTCCATATTTTGCCAAAGATCTCCACGAGCTCGTCCAGCACCTGGGGATAACGAAAGCGATACTCATAAGCCACTCGTACGGGACGCTCGTCGCCTTAGAGTACCTGGCGAGCTGTGCAAACCCCATAACCGCTGCAGTTTTCATTAGCCCGAGTTTTGCTGTTCAGCAAAAAGGTCTAGCTCGACTAGTACGTCAAACGCTGGCACCAATTCACCTGCTCGACGCGCTCCCGTTTTCTGGGAAACCGCGGAACCATGTGGTCTACAAGCACTATACTGGCACTGGGGATTGGAATCTCCATCGCATGATTGCGGACATCCGCCAAACCAGCGTACGCGTGTACCTGTACGCTACGAAGCAATCCTACGCATTCAATCGTCAGGACTACCTTGGCCACATTCACATTCCCGTGCTCATCATGCACGGGAAGCGCGACTCCATTTTCCCAGTTGAGAACTCGTATACCATGGCCAAGCACGTGCCGCATGCAAAAGTTGTCATCCTGGATGAGGCTGACCACATTATTGTTTTGAATAACTTTTCCGAAGTAACTCAGGCGCTCACTGACTTCCTCAGTACTATACGCTAGAGCTTACGTTCGGCTTTTCGGCTATAACGGACAATGAGAAGGTAGACGATGACCAAGAGAATTGCAGCAATGAAGGACCAGATCGCTACAGTGTGAAAGTACTTCCGAAGTTGCTGAATGGTTTGGCCAAAGTAGAACCCAATGAGGATGAGCAGGATAGATTTCGGGATTGTCCCGCCCGCACTGTAGGCGAGGTACTTTTTAAATGGCATGCGGCTCATCCCCGCACCTACGAGGAACACTGACCCAACGCCGTGGGCGAGCTTGCTCAAGAGTACGGTTTTCCCACTGTGCGCGTCAAAGTGCGAGTCCAAACGCTTCAGGCGTTTTGGCGTAAGCCCAATGTACTTTCCCCATCGATCAATAAACCCCTTCCGTCCCCAACGGCCTAAGGCGTAGTGCCCAATATCGCCGACGATATCGCCGCAAATGACATCCAGCCCTACAAAATACACGTTGAGCAAGCCTTGGGCTGCAAGAAATGCAGCAATGAGCGTGGCAATAGGTCCCTCAACTACGACGAGTAGAAAGAGAAGGGTGTATGGCGAGAAGAAAAATACGTGGATTGCGTTGAGTAAACTATGCACGTTTTTCGAGCGAAAGTGAAGGTCCCATAGAGCACCGACAAGTAACAGCAAGGGGTAGTTTACCAAAAAACCGTTCAGTGAGAAAGGTGGGGACTTTCCTTTTCACGTGGTTCGTACACGAATGCACTTGCCGACTTTTTATGAAACCCGTACGCTACACACATGCGTAACAGCTTTCGCATTTTCCTAGCCTTCTTCAATCTCTACACCATTTTCATCTGGGGGTGATTGGTCTTTGAATTTTTCACCAAAGGGCTGACGCACGTGCCCACCTCAATGACCACCGTGTACATCACCATCTTGAGCGTATACGTCGGCGATAAAGAAATTGAACGTTTGCGGAAGCGCTATTCAACGCGCCACTTGCACGGCGAACGCTTCGTCCTGCTTTGGGTCATCACCCTCATAATCGTTTCCATTACGCTCGCATTCCAGCACGACGGGCACCGCATGCCCAGCGACCTTCCAGTAGTCACGGCGTGCGTGCTCATTCTCTGGCTCGTGAGTGAGTACGTGAAGAAGATTCATCCAAAACAAAAAGCAAAGACCCGCTAAGTAGCGGGCCGTTGATTGTTGGCTTTAGATTTCGTCAATCTTGTCTTGCGTCTCGGGGGTTTGGACCTCGTCTGTAGCAATGGACGGGAGAACTTCGTGAGGGATATCGGCTCCGGTAATATTTGCCTGTCCGGGAATTTTTTTAATGATGTTCTCTACTGCAGCGAAGCGCGCTTCGTGATTTTCTGGCAGCAAGACGACGACGTCATCACCGGGTTCACCTTTAAAGTACGTAATGCTTGCTAGGAGGACGCGGTACGGCACACCGTTAGCAACAACTTGAAACTCATCCGTTTGCTCATCGCGTACCAGCTTTCCAACAACGCGCGACCGATCGACTGGTCCAATCTGCTTGTAGATGAACGCGCCGTCCGGCGTGATGGTAAGTTTGAGCTTATCACCTTCCACGAGCTTGGACTTCGACGCGTAGTTTGCCGGAACCGAGTACTGCTTCCCGTCCGGGCCGACCATGTGCTGGCCATCAAACAACCCTTCGATGACGCGATTCTCGCCATCGACGGAAACTGACCCTGCCTTCCGCGCCTGAGCAGTGATGTTGATGTGCTTCCCCGGCGTGCCAGCCGCATCGTCGAGAATTTGCTCAGCAGCCTGAATTGCCGACTTCGCTTCGGCGAGGTACTGGCGGACGGTTGCTATGGGGTCTGGATTTTGGTCTGTCATATGCTTTAGGTAATGGGATGTGTTTTGTGCGGGGTTAGCCTAGCACTTGGCTTTCTGGGGCGTCAAGCGTACCCACCACGTAGCGGTAGATGGTCATGGCGTTGGGGGTAGGCTTGTCTACCCGGTCAGCTTTCCAGCCCGGAACTGAGAAGGCGTAGGACAGGATGCGAGTTCCAGGCCGGCATTCCGCCTCGCATTTTACTTTGAGCTTCCGCATAGCCGGTGGAGTGAGGAAGCAGAAAATCACCGAAGCGTCAGTAAAGGATGCGTGAAAGAAATCCTTGCACAGTACGCGCACGCGGGGTCGGTACTTCCGCAGGCGAAGGGTGGCAATGAGGAAAGGGATGTACGAAATTTCATACCCAATGATCGTTTGTGCTGGTGTTTCGACGAATGCACGAAGGACACGCCCTTCACCAGCACCAAGCTCTAAAATTGTATCTCCGGATTGTACTTGAGCGAGCTCGCGAATTCGCGCAAAGTCCTTTGCCCACGTGGGCACCCAGGGCGCGGCGCGCAAACCTGCCCAAGCAGCGGAAATAATAGCAACGAGCACGAGGACACCGATGATGCTCCAAATAATGACCATGTTTTA
>CAIPSZ010000195.1 GCA_903867845.1 Candidatus Kerfeldbacteria bacterium
GATGTATCTGGAAAAAATCAATACCTCGTATTATTGGATGCGCAGAATGTACAAGTACTTTACCGTTTAGCAAGTAGCAAAATTCAGCGCTGCAGTGTGGTGAGTGCAGGATTTTGTGATGTGGAAGATAATTGGCAAGATGTTACACCCCCGACGCTTACCATTCAATCCTTCTCATTCCTCATTAGTCCCTCCGAAGATCCATTTGCAGCAAAATCACCAATGAGTTGCACGTATCCCACTGATGGTTCAGATCCCATTGCCGGGTGTCGGTGGGGAACAACCTGTCAGAAACAAGATGGTTCATTGAGTTGCCAGCTGGTAAGTGGCGCTTCCTGCTACTGCGCGCCGTACACGTTTGGTGCTGTAATACCTTTGCAGCCGACTGTCACTTTTTCCATAGTGAGCACCCGTGTGGCGAACCAGCAGACCTTAACCCAGACATTCCAATCGACAATAGCTTCACGAGTCTTTGATGGACTCGGTCAACTGAATACCTATGCACCGTAAATCAGGCATTACGCTCATCCTGGCACTCCTGATTGTATCGGTGGTAGTTGCAATTGGCATTACCATAAGTACAGTTGTGATTTTTCAAGTACGCTTGAATAGTGTGACGGCGCAGTCCCACCAAGGGTACTACGCGGCAGAATCGGGGATCGAACAAGGGCTTAATCGGGTGAGTAGTTTGCAAACGCAGAAGCTGGGTGCAGCGCTAAGTATCCTTCAAAACTTAACCTTGCCTTCTGACCCAAATTTAGACTCGACGTTTTTTAGCGCTTCAAAGAAGTTTCTCGCCGCGTCACAAGATACAGGCGGGACTAGTAGCGTCGCCCCAGATATGCAAGAAGGACAGAGCACATATGTTGATATTTATAACGTTGACACGAGTCTCAATGCGCTTGCACAGAATCCAACTCTTTGCATTTCCGCTGTTGGTAAAGATGTTGATGGTGCAGGAAGTGACACCATTGGGAACGAAGTTCTTGAAGTTAGTTGGGTGGCTTGGGATAGTACAGGAGCAACCTCTACGCCGAAGCGTGCATACCTCAGCTACAGTGAATTCAATCAAACCGCAGGATGTCCTGGTGGGCAACCCGGCGCAGTAGTGCCCATAGTCTTACTTACACCACTGACGAATTACGCAGGTTTTCGCATACGGATAACCGCGCTCCGACCAACTGGCGAGCTGCTAGGTGTATCTGGTTGGGGAGATATTACAAATCTTGAAGTCTCCACCACACCTACGACGAAATCACAAATCCTTCTGAAATCAATTAGCAATACAGGCGGCCAAAAGCAAGCCTTAAAAGCTACTTTCCCGTGGGCTCTGCCACTATCGTCACTCTTTGATTTTGTTATCTTCAGCGAGCAAACACTCGCAAAAGAATTACCAGTTTCTGTGCAGCAAAACATTACTTCTTTTGGACCGTACCAGATTACAGGGACCACAGGAAAAACACAGCCAGACTCAAGCTCAGATACACCGTTTGCAAATTGCGGCTCATCATGTTCGTACTACATTCGTCTCTTCAAACCAGTTTCTGGTTGGCCCCTGTGGATGACCTTCAGATACGATACAACTGGCCAATCCCAAACTCAGAATTTTGGAAGCACTTATTCTGCATCGAGTTGCATAATACAATCTCCGTATAGTTTTACTGTAACAGCGCAATTTTCGTATACAATTGGGCCCGATTCGTTCCATCTTCCAAGTTCGTACCAACTTTTGAGCCAACCAACCTTCCTCAACCCCCAGGAGTCATTCTGCCCGACGTCCTAAGTAGGGTTTACGGCAGCACCTCTTCCCGTTGCAGGGTTGATCCCTGGACGGTCACTTTGAGCGCGTGAAATTTTCCCTGGAGCAAACCACCAAAGGCAGATTGAATGTCACCGCCCCCGCCACCCGATACGGTGACGGGTACGGCTTGCGTCGTGTGGCCATCCGCGCCCTTAGCCACAGACATGTCGTAGTCGATGAGCGTGTGCACGTGCCCGGCGTAAATCTGGTTCACCGGGTACTTCGCCAGAATGGCCAAAAATTTGTCATTACTCGCTCGTGACGTTTTCGTTTCATCGTCACCCAACAAACTGGCGAACGGGTAGGCGAATGGGCGGTGGTAGGCGAGGATGGCGATGTCATCTTTTGTTTTCTTCGCTGACCACGCGCGCAAATCATTTTCCAACCAGGATAACTCGCTCGCCGAGAACCCAACTTTTCGTTCAGCATTATCCAGCAGCACCAAATGGACGGTGCCGATATCTATGCTTCGGGGGATGACGCCGAACACGTGCTGGAACGCACTCTCGGTCGCATCATCGGTTAGGTCATGGTTCCCGGGTACGATGTAGAACGGCACCTTCACCCCAAGTTGGGCGTTGAGATTTTTGAGTTGGTCAACTTCGGTTACCCCGCCATTTTCCATGGCATCACCCAGGTGCAGGATGAACTGGATGCTAGAATCGGCAGTGAGTTTCTGCATGAGGCTCCGGTATGTGGCATTGTCGCCTTCGTTGTCACCAATGACGCCAAAGGTCACCGTGGCGGCGTGGTTGGCATACGGAAAAAGCTTGGTAATCGCAGTTATGGGGGAGTTGGTGTGGCCACGCCACATCACCACGCCGGTGCCAATGGCGATCAACGCAAGCGCGGCAATGAGGTATACTTTACGCACGATTGTTATAGCATACCGTATGACCAAGGCAGACGCCAAAATTCGCATTGCCAAGCTCCGCGAGCACATAGACCACTACCGCTACCAGTACCACGTGCTGGACCGGTCAGAGATTTCGGATGCGGCGCAGGATTCGCTAAAGCACGAACTGCAGGACCTGGAAACCCAGTTCCCAGATTTGGTTACCCCCGACTCCCCAACCCAGCGCGTGGGTGGGAAAGCGCTGGCGAAGTTTGTCAAAGCGCCGCACCAGGTACGCATGATTTCCCTGAACGACGTTTTTACCTTGGAAGAAGTGCAGGAATGGGAGACGCGCAATCTCAAGTTAACGAAGTCACTCGGCCACCACGGCTACTTCGCAGAATTGAAAATTGATGGACTCGCCTTGAGCCTGACGTACCGAGATGGTTTGCTCGTCCGCGCCGCGACGCGTGGCGATGGCCGGATTGGGGAAGATGTGACCGAGAACGCTAAGACCATTGAAGCAATCCCTCTCCGCCTCCGCACGAAAGTTTCACGAGCGCTGCCACGAGAGATTGAAGTGCGAGGAGAAGCCTACATGCCCAAGAAAGAGTTTGATCGTTTGAACGCCGATGCGAAGAAGCGCGGGGACGAACCCTTTGCCAATCCACGGAATGCCGCGGCCGGAGCAATACGCCAACTTGATCCAAAGATTACGGCGAAGCGAAAACTATCATTTCTAGCGTACGACCTTGTGACTGATGTTGGAGTAAAGCAGCACGAAGATGTCCATCGAATACTTAGGGAGATAGGCTTTCAAAGTGGCACGCATTACGGTAGGCGGTGTATTTCACTCCAAGATATAGAAAATTTCCATAAGTATATTGAAAAGCTTCGTCCTCGTTTACCTTTTTGGATTGATGGGAATGTTATCAATGTGAATGATATTTCCGTGTTCAAACAACTCGGCGTGGTGGGCAAGACCCCACGTGGGGCAATTGCCTACAAGTACCCAGCTGAACAAGCAACAACCGTGGTGGAAGATATTCAGGTGCAAGTCGGCCGCACCGGCGCACTCACACCCGTTGCGCATTTACGTCCGGTGCAAGTGGCGGGGAGCACAGTGAAGCGCGCCACGCTGCACAACCTGGATGAAATTCGACGCCTTGACGTTTGCATTGGCGACACGGTCATTCTGGAAAAAGCCGGTGACATTATCCCGGATGTTGTCCAAGTGCTGCCGAAATTCCGCACGGGCAAGGAGAAGGTCTTCCACATGCCAGTGCGCTGCCCCGTGTGCAACTCACCGGTGAAGCACCCGGACGGTGAGGTAGCGTACTACTGCACGAACAAGCACTGCTTTGCCCAGCGTATGGAAGAGCTGCAGCACTTCGTCTCTAAAAACGCGGTTGACATTGATGGCCTGGGCCCGAAAATTTTGGAGCAGTTGTGGAATGCCGACCTTATTCGCACTCCTGCTGATCTTTTTACGCTTGACGTGAAAGACCTTCAACCGTTGGAACGCTTTGCCGAGAAGTCAGCGGCAAACCTTGTCGCCAGCATTCAGGAAAAGCGCAAAGGTGTGGAGCTGTGGCGCCTCATCAATGGCCTGGGCATTCGGCATGTGGGGGAGCAAACCAGCCATGATCTTGCTGACCACTTTGAAAGCGTCGGCAACTTACTCGATGCAACTGAAGACGAGCTCCTTGCTATTCGCGATGTGGGTGGCACTGTTGCAAAGAGTATCGCCGTGTACTTTGCCGATAAGGAAAATCGAGCGTACCTGAAAGCATTGCAAATTGTCCTGCGCGTCCAGTATATTCGTGGTCCAAAAAAGGTTGGCGGACCACTCGTTGGCAAGTCGGTTGTTGTCACCGGCACTTTGGAGCACTTCAGCCGGGACGCAGCTAAGGAAGTCATTCGGAAGGTTGGCGGTCACTGGTCCAGCAGTGTGAGTGCCAAAACCGACTACGTGGTCGTCGGTGCCGATCCTGGGTCAAAAGCCAGCAAAGCCGAAGCCCTTGGGGTGACCATCCTGGATGAAGCTGCATTCCAAAAACTGCTACACTAAGCCCATGCACCTCACGGACGCCGACATCGCCCACCTCGCATCCCTCTCACGGCTGGAGCTTACCCCGCCGCAGCGCACACTTTTCAGCGAGCAGCTCTCGCGGGTCTTAGATTACCTCGATCAAATTAACCAAGGGGATGCCCAACAGGAAGCTGCCACACGCGCCCGGCAGAACATCTCCCCATCCGACGTGCGGGCAGACGTGGTCGTTCCCTCAGCACCTGGCTTAATCGAGCAAGCTCCAGTGCAGGAGGGGAGCTCGGTGGTTTCCCCACCGCTTGCGTAACCTATGGACGTCAAGCAGCTCACCATTCCCGAACTCCACCAGGCGTACGCTAAACGCGAACTCACCGTTGAAGCAGTGACGGGCGCGTACCTGGACAGCATTACGCACACCGACCCAACCGTGCGCGCCTTCCTTACCGTACTTGGCGAGCAGGCAATCCAACGCGCTGAAGTACTCGACAAGCAATTAGCCGCTGGCGCGAAACCAGCTGGCCTTTTCGGCGTGCCCATCGCCATTAAGGATAACCTCTGTCTCGCGGGTACCCGCACAACTGCGGCCTCCAAAATCCTGGAGCACTACGTTGCGCCGTACACAGCGACTGCAGTCCAGCGCGTCCTTGATGCTGGCGCAGTCGTTTTAGGAAAAACGAACCTGGATGAATTTGCGATGGGCTCATCAACCGAAAACTCCGCGTACCAGAAAACCACGAACCCGTGGGACGTCACGCGCGTGCCTGGTGGGTCATCCGGCGGTTCGGCAGCAGCGGTGTCAGCCAGCGAAGCACTCGTTGCGCTTGGCTCCGATACGGGGGGCTCCATTCGCCAACCTGCCAGCTTGTGCGGTGTGGTTGGGCTCAAGCCGACGTACGGTCGCGTGTCCCGCCACGGAGTCATTGCACTCTCCTCATCCTTGGACCAAGTGGGGCCACTGGCATGCACGGTAAGTGACGCGCGGGTCCTGTACGAAACCATTGCGGGTGCTGACCCGTTGGATGCAACAACGGTTGTCCACACTGATGATCCAGCTACTGGGAAAGGACTGATGGGATTACGCGTCGGCTACCTTGAAGACGCCGATACCACCGGTATGGATCCGGAGGTACTGGCCCAAGTCCAGAAAGCGTTGAAGCTCTTGGAAAGTGCTGGGGCGAAAATTCAACCTGTCAAAATCGATTCGGTGAAGCTCGCGCTCGCCCTGTACTACGTCATCGTCACCAGCGAAGTGTCATCCAACCTCGCCCGCTACGACGGCATTCGCTACGGTGTTGACATGCAGCCCAAACCCAAGGAAACCTTCCTGCAGTACACTACGCGCATCCGCTCGCATGGACTGGGGATGGAAGCCCAGCGCCGTACACTCCTGGGTACGTACACGCTCTCCAAAGGGTACGCCGACCGGTACTACCACCGGGCGCACGAACTGCAAGGTGTACTCGAACGTGACTTCGATGCCGTCTTTCACGACGTCGACCTACTCTTCGGTCCAACGTCGCCGACAGTGGCGTTCCCGCTCGGGGAGAAGTTCAACGACCCGCTCACCATGTACCTCTCGGATATCTTCACGGTCCCGGCAAACATTGCCAACCTTCCCGCAATTTCCATTCCCATTGGCTTCGCCCACCACTTACCGGTCGGCGGGCAGTTCATAGGCCCGCGCTTCGGGGAAAATCTAGTCTTCCGCGCCGCACTTGGGCTGGAAGCCGAGTGCGGGTTTGCCAACCTGCGTGCCGGCAAAGCGCCGTTGCACCAGGCATAATCACGTGATAGGGTAGTACTATGACTGATAAGAAAATTGTCGTGGCGCTCATCGAGGACGATCCGCTGATTGCGGAAATGTACACCACGAAGTTCACCAAGGAAGGTTTTGACCTGAAGCACGCTGCCGATGGCGCAGCGGGTTTGACGTTGGTGAAGCAAGAGCACCCAGACATCATCCTGCTGGATATCATCATGCCAAAGCTGGATGGATTCCAAGTGTTGGGCGAGCTTCGAAAGATGACAGAATTTAAGGAAACGCCGATCGTCATGCTGACGAATCTTGGCCAAGAAGAAGATGTGCAGAAAGGCCGTGCGCTTGGTGCCACGGACTACTTCATCAAGACCAACTTTACACCGCAAGCAATTGTGGATAAGGTGAAGGCCCTCCTTAAAGCGTAATCAAACCTCCTATGGCAACCCCCCACCCACGTGAAGAACGGACGCTTGTTCTCGTCAAACCCGATGGCGTGAAGCGCGGTCTTATTGGCGAAACTATTCACCGTTTCGAGCAACGCGGCCTTAAGGTTATTGCCCTGAAGATGATTTGGGCGAAGCGCGAGGAAATGGACAACCACTACCCCAAGGATGATGCCTGGACGCGCCGCGTGGGTGAGAAGACATCAAAGACCTATGAAAAGTACGGGTACGACATGAAGCTGGAACTTGGCACCACGGACCTATTAGAAATTGGCAAGATGGTCCGCGGCTGGCTCCTGGACTTCATGACCTCTGGCCCGGTGGTGAAAATGGTCGTGCAGGGTGTGCACGCCGTGGACATGGTCCGCAAGATTGCTGGCGTGACTATGCCGTACATGGCCGACATGGGAACCATTCGCGGTGACTATTCCGTAGACTCCGCTGCGGCTGCGAACAAAGAGAAGCGGTCAGTGCACAACATTGTTCACGCGTCCGAAACACCTGAAGAAGCTACCCATGAGATTGCCAACTGGTTCACCAAGGAAGAAATCCACGCGTACAAGCGCATGGAAGAAGACATCCAATTCTAGTTATATATTTAACAAGGAAAAGCGTGGGCAGTTGCCCGCGCTTTTTAAAAAAATTTTGCAACGAAGGAGGAGGAGCAAGCTTGTCTTGTCCGACGACTGAGGCAGCGACACCGAAAGGGAAGGGGTGGCACTGGACGGGGAAACCGCACAAGGTTTCCCCGCCAGACATGCTACTTCTCCCAAGGGAAAGCCGTATTGCCAAAGTGGCCGTTCATCGCGGTCTGACGGTAGATGGGTTTTCGTAAATCCAGCTTCTCAATTATTGCTTTCGGCGTGAAGTCAAATTCTTTCTCGATGAGCGGACGGAGATCTTCTTTGGCATCGCTCTCCACATCAATCATTACCGGTTCGGCCCGGCCAATGGCGTATGCCACGCGCACCGTGGCTTTGTGGCACAGTTCGCGCTTTACCAACTGGCGTGCCACGTAGCGGCAGAAGTACGCCGCCGAGCGGTCAACTTTTGATGGGTCTTTCCCGCTAAACGCGCCACCGCCGTGCGGGATGAGCCCGCCGTAGGTATCCACCATGATCTTGCGACCGGTGAGCCCAGTATCTGCAGAAAAACCACCTTGGACAAAACGGCCAGTAGGGTTGACCAGGATTTCTATGCCCGTGAGATCGCCAAATGTTGGCGTGAAAAGGTGTTCACTGAGTTTAGCTTTTATGTCATCCTGCGCAATACTCTCGGCGTGCTGGCAGGAGACCAGGATGGTTTTCAATTTTCCACTATCGTACGTCACCTGGGATTTTCCGTCTGGTTTGAGCCACGAGAATTCTGGCTTTGCGCGGAGCGCCGTTAGCCCACGGGTGAGCGCGTGCGCTGCAACCACCGATGTTGGAAGCATTTCCTTGGTCTCATCAGTGGCAAAGCCGTACATCATGCCCTGGTCGCCTGCCCCACCAGTGTCCACGCCCTGAGCAATGTCTGGGGATTGCGGCACGACGTTGACGATAATTTTCAGTTCTTCGGTGTAGCCAATCTCCTGGTACAAATCCTGCGCGAGTTTGGCGTGGTCAACGGTTCCTTTGGATGTCACTTCACCGCCGATGAACAGCGTGCCATGGGAACCCATGCAGTTCACGGCCACGCGGGAGAGGGGATCCTGCACCAGGTACGCATCGACAATTGCATCTGAGATTTGATCACAGACTTTATCTGGGTGGCCAATGGTTACGGATTCAGTGGTCGTGAGCATAGCGCACGCATTAAAAATGAGACCTTCCGCGAACATGGAAGGCAGTTTGTGGTAACTGTGTATCTTCCCTTGCTGGCTCGACGTGACACTGGAGTCCGCCGACCATGGAGGACGAGTTGTCGGCTGGATGATAGCGGGCGAGGTCCCTCTCCAGCACTCTGGATACGCGAATTGTACGCACACTGTACCACATGAGCGTGGCACGAACAACATGCACTCGTGCAGAATTGAGGAAAAAGCGCTACACTACTGCCATAACTCACTCCCATATGGTTGATATCCACACTGGTTTTCATCCGTACCGTCGGTTCATCTTCATCTACACCTTCCTCGTTGCGATTGTGCTTGCGGTTGTCATGAGCGGAGCTTTGTACGCCATACGAACGCGGAGCCTCTTCATTGAAACGCAAAATACTTTGCAGCAAATCGCGACAAGCGTTGCGGCAAAAGTTCCGGTAGCGATTCATGAAAAACTGCTAACTCCAGACCAGCAAAGCA